>JAHEFL010000001.1:19028-21240 GCA_024640205.1 Flavobacteriales bacterium
TTTCTTGCGGCATCCAGGCTCTATGGAGAGGACGGGGAACTGTTAGGGTCCATGGGCGTATCCCGGGATATAACCCGCATGAAACAGGACCAGGAAGCCCTGAAGGCCAGCGAGGAACGCTACAGGGACCTTTTCGAGAATGCCACCGATCTGATCCAAAGCGTGGATGAGAACGGTAGGTTCCAATACGTTAATACGGCCTGGTTCCAAACTTTGGGATATTCTGAAAATGAACTTAAGGAACGGACGCTTTGGGACATCGTTCATCCCGATCATTTGGCCGAATGCGAACAATCATTCCGGGGTATCATGGATGGAGTGGGCCCCACCTCCATTCGAACGGTTTTTGTTGGTAGCGATGGGAGATTGGTCACAGTAGAAGGGAACTCGAACGTTCGGAGAGCAGAGGGAAAAAAGGTCATTACGCGGAGCATTTTCCGCGATATTTCGAAAACGGTCGCAGCCCAACAGGAAGTCCAGGAGCATGAAGCCAAATGGCGAGCGCTGTTCGAGAGCAGCGAACACATGTTCTGGACCGTGGACCCGGAGATCAGGTTGACCTCCTTCAATCGGGGATATGCCCTTATGATCACCCGCCTTCACGGGGAACCACCGGAGCTGAACAACGACAAGGATAAACCCCGCAAACGTTTCGCAAGCCCTGAATATCATGAGGAATGGGATGAACGATATCGAAAGGTTTTCGAAGGATCCCCGATGCGCTTCGAAACGGAGGTCATTGATCGCTCCGGAGCGAGGGTGGCCAACGAGGTTTTCCTAAGCCCGGTGTTCGACGGAACGGGGAAAGTGAAAGAGGTGTTCGGTATCGGACATGAGATCACGGACCTGAAGGAGGCTGAGGAACAAGTCAAGGAACGTTCTGCGAGGCTGAAGGCCATTTTCAATAGTTCGGCGAACATGATGATCTGGACGCTGGACCCGGAGTTCCGGATCACCTCCTGCAATGCACACTTCCTCGCATCGATCGAAGCGGAGCACGGCATCCGATTCGAGGTCGGCGACCATTTTGTTGATGCCATGTCAGCCCGCATAGCAGGCGGTGCGTATAAACCGGTCCTTGCGAAATACAAAGCCGCCCTGGCGGGTAAGCCACAACAATTCGAGGTGGCGTTATTGGATCGGTTCGGAGAGCCTGTATGGATCGAGAATTTCCTGAACCCGATCGTCGTGGATGGCAAAGTACAGGAGGTCTCCTGTCTGGCTTATGGCATTACGGACAGGAAAAAGGATCAGATCGAACTGATGCGCAACCTGCAGGAGAAGGAGGTGCTCCTAAAGGAGGTCCATCATCGCGTGAAGAACAACCTGCAGATCGTAAGTAGCATTTTCAACCTGCAAACGGCTCATGTTGGTGATGACGAGCGTGTGATAGGCTTGCTCCGAGACAGCAGGGACCGCATACGGAGCATGTCCTTCATCCATGAAAGCCTATACCAGCACAAGGATTTCAGCTCCATTGATCTGGCCGGTTACATCGAGGGCTTGAGCCGCAACCTGATGATGAGCTACAGTCTGGGTGGGAAGGTTGCTCTTGAGACCGAACTGGCCCCGGTGGCCCTCGTGCTGGACCAAGCAATTCCGTGCGGGTTGATCTTGAACGAGTTGATCAGCAACGCCCTGAAACACGGCTTCCCCGGGGGGCACAGCGGTAGTATTTCGATCAGATCGGAACTTGACGGTGAAATGGTCCGTATCAGAGTGAGTGATGATGGCGTCGGCGTGCCGGAAGGCTTTGATCTGCACCGCGACCGGAATTTGGGACTGGAACTTGTGGACACCTTGACAGAACAGCTCGACGGAACGATCTCCTGTGATCGCCGGAAAGGGCTCAGCTATTTACTTACTTTTGAACGTACCAAGTAACGTGGCCATGGGACAAACAGGGGTTCTTGTCGTAGAGGACGAGAGCATTGTGAGCAAGGATATTCAGCATAGCCTGAAGAAGCTTGGCTATGCAGTGGTTGGCGCGGCCAATACCGGTGAGCAAGCGGTGAAGTTGGCCCTCGAGATGGAACCGGATATCATCCTGATGGACATTATGCTGAAGGGTGAAATGAATGGCATCGAGGCCGCTGAAGCCATACGGAAGGAGACGAACATCCCGGTGATCTTCCTCACTGCCTATGCCGACGAGAACACGCTTGCCAAGGCCAAGGTGATCCAGCCGCACGGTTATATCATCAAACCTTTC
>JAHEFL010000140.1:0-4268 GCA_024640205.1 Flavobacteriales bacterium
CACCGCAGCACGCATGGAATCTGCGAGCGAGGTGGGTGAAGTGAACATCAGTGAGGCCACGTTCGGGATCGTGCGTGACGACCCCACGTTCTCATTTTCGCCCAGGGGTAGATTACATGCGAAAGGGAAGGGTGAATTAGCGATGTTCTTCGTACACCGCGCCGCTTTGGATGACGATCACGGAGCTTGAGGACCAGCAAGCCTCGCAATTCTGACGACCTGAAGATGCACGACGATGAACGGCCTTGCCGGAGCTTGCAGTTTTCAACGCGATCCGTGTCGCGATCTGAATTGCGCGAGCAACAAGCGCAGCATAAGTCTACGTCATGAGGTAAGGTGGTGACGTGATACTAATACTTCGGACTCACCCCAAGTTGGTGGAAGAGGAACGAGAACTTGTCCCCGACCTCTTCGATGACCTTGCTCGTGGGCTTTCCGGCGCCATGCCCGGCATCCGTCTCCACACGGATCAGCACGGGGTCATCACCTTGCTGTGCGGCCTGCAACGCGCTGATGAACTTGAAGCTGTGGGCAGGTACAACGCGATCATCATGGTCCGCTGTCATCACCATGGTGGCCGGATACTTCGCAGGCTTCACATTGTGCAGCGGCGAATAGGCCATGAGGTAGTCGAACTCCTCCTTGCTGTTGTCCGCATTGCCATATTCCGGCACCCAACCGAAACCTGCGGTGAACTTCTGGTAGCGCAACATGTCCAGCACTCCCACTTCAGGGAACGCCACCTGGAAGAGATCGGGACGCTGGGTCATCACCGCACCCACCAGCAGACCTCCGTTGCTGCCGCCATTGATGGCAAGATGCTCCTGGTCCGTCCACTTCATGGCGATGAGGTATTCAGCAGCGGCGATGAAGTCATTGAACACGTTCTGCTTCTTTTCCTTCATGCCGGCCTTGTGCCAATCCTCCCCGAACTCACCACCGCCGCGCAAACTGGGTTGGGCATACACACCGCCTTGTTCCAGTAGCATCATCCTGCTCGTGCTGAAGGAAGGGGAGAGGCTGATGTTGAACCCACCATAGGCGTATAGCAGGGTGGGGTTGGTGACGTTCATTGTCACACCCTTCTTACGCACGATGAACATGGGGACCTTGGTGCCGTCCTTGCTGGGGTAGAAGACCTGTTCCGTGATGTATTCGGAAGGATCGAACTTCAGCTCAGGGCGGTGGAACACCTCGCTTTCCCCGGTCTTGTAGTCGTATTTATAGATGGAGCCGGGGTCCGTGAAGGAGGTGAAGCTGTAGAACCCGAACGTATCGCCCCGCTCACCACCGAAGCCCCCGGCACTTCCGATATCGGGTAGGATGATCTCTTGCTCGTCACTACCATCATTCTTGTACCGATAGAACCTGCTGGTGGCGTTCTTCAGGTATTCCGCGAAGAGAAGTCCCCCGCCAGTACTCACCCCTAGGAGAAGATCCTCCTTCTGCGGGATGACATCCTTCCATTCGGCCTGCTGTGGCTTATTGGGATCCACCGCCACCAGGCGATAGCGCGGGGCATCCACATCGGTCATGACCAACAACCTGCCCGATGCCGGGTCGAAGTCCAGGATGCTCGTCTTTTGTTCGAATCCTTTCTGGAGCGGGATCCATCGGGTGGCAGGCGAGGGAAGGCTTCCGCTTCGCAGGTCATGATAGTACTGCTCAAAACCGTCGGTTCCAGTGCTGATGTATAGCGTGGCGAACTCCTCGCCCTCGGTAACGCCGACGCCCACGTACAGATCGCCGTTCTCCTGGTTCTCCCAAACCAGAGCATCCTTTTCCTGCGGATCACCCAGCTTGTGATAGTACACCTTCTGGAACTTGCTGGCAGCACTGAGCTCTGTTCCTTTGGCGGGCTCCGGGTAGCGGCTGTAGAAGAAACCGTCCTTGTACCAGGCCGCTCCGCTGAATTTGCACCATTTCAACAGGTCGCTGGTCTGCTTCATGGTGGTGAGGTCGTACACGGTGATGTCCTGCCAATCGCTACCGGCCTTGCTCACCCCGACCGCCATGTAGCGATGGTCGGTGCTCGTTCCAACAGGGCTGAAGGTGGTCGTACCGTTCGGGTCTATCGCGTTCGGATCGATGAAGACCTTGTCCTCCCCGTCGATCCCCTCACGGACGTGGATCACGAACTGGTTCTGGAGCCCGCTGTTCTTCCAGATGAAGTAGCGCTCGCCAACCCGCATGGGACCACCCACTTTTGGGAAATCATACAAGGCCTCGAAGCGTTTTGCCACGGCACTGCGGAAGGGGATCTTCTCCAATTGGGTTTGGGTGACGGCGTTCTGCCGCTTCACCCAATCGGCGGTCTCTGCGCTCGTATCGTTCTCCAGCCAACGATAGGGGTCAGGAACCCACGTGCCATGTAGCGTATCGCCCGCTGTCGTATCGCGACGCGTCTCAGGATAGTTCATCTTTTCGATCAAGGGTTGTTCGGTGTTGGAGCAAGCAGTGAGCGCCACAGTGAACAATGTCGCGGGAAGGAAGTGGTTCATTGACATTGGATGAAAGGGTGGAAGGGAGGTGCAAAGTAAGATCGCCGTCACTAGCTCATCATCAGGTCCATTAAGGATTACTTTGTGGTTATGAAAAACCATGGACCAACGCTGACCCTGATCGCCGTTACGCTTTTCTGCTGGACACCATCGCTGTTGATGGGCCAGGATGGCATGTTGGATCCCTCTTTTTCCAGTGATGGAATTGCGGTGCACGGTTTTGGCCTATCCAATGATTTTGCTCGCGCTGTCGTTCAGCAGCCGGACGGAAGGATCCTGGTCGCCGGCAACACCTTTGTGAACGGGAATTCGGAGTTCGGGGTGTTGCGTATGCTGGATAATGGGGAGTTGGATCAGACCTTCGATACGGTAGGATGGACCTCGACCACGATGAGTGCGCTCGGGGATGCGGCTTTCGCCATGGCGCTGCAACCGGATGGCAAGATCATCCTGGCGGGTCAAAGTGACAACGGAATCAATGGGATGCTCGGTATGATGCGTTACAATGCTGATGGATCCCCGGACGATACGTTCGGTAACGAGGGCATCGTAACGGATGACTATGGCGGAGAGCAGGTGGAGATCTATGCCATAGCTCTTCAACCCGACGGGAAGATCCTCGTTGCAGGCAACATTTATGACGGTACCGGAAGGATGATCGTGGCGCGTTACAACAGTGATGGTAGCGCGGACCTGGCGTTCAATGGCACTGGCATGGCTACAGTGACCTTCGGGGAGTATGGTGTGGCATATGGCATGGCACTGCGTCCCGATGGGAAGATCGTACTCGCCGGATACACCGAGTCCGGTGGCAATGCGGATCTGGCCCTGGCGCAATTGGGATCGACAGGATCATTGGACTTGTCCTTCGGCACGGGTGGGAAAGTGATCACACACGTGGGCTTTACCTGGGAACGCTTTCGCGCGCTGGCCCTTGATGCGGACGGTGCGATCATTGCAACAGGCACTGTTGGCATGGGATTCGAGTTCGACACCTTCGATATGCTCATCGCGCGCTACCTCGCGAATGGTAGCTTGGACACGTCCTTCGATATGGATGGTTACAGGGTGATCGACCATGCGGGGGATGAGGATTCCGGATCCGGCGTGGTGTTGCAGAGTGACGGGAAGATCCTTGTATGTGGTGGAGCTGTGATAGCGGGTCAGAGCCATTTTGCATTGGTCCGGATGGATGCCACTGGAGCAATGGACAATGGCTTCGGTACGAATGGGATCGTACACACGGCCATGGGATCGCAAGGTGGTGCTGCAACGAGCATGACCATGCAGTCGGATGGAAAGATCCTCCTTGCCGGATATCATGGCGACTTCAGCGGAACTGACTTTGGCATTGCGAGATACACCAGTGGGCTCCCACAATCACTTTGGGAGATCCAAGCTCCAGAAGCTTTGGTCCTTTACCCGAACCCTGCGAGGGAGGAGGTGTTCGTCACCGTGTCGGAAGGGAGCGGCAACATTCATTTGGAGGTGATGGATGAGCGAGGAAGGCTGTGCATCACTCAACAGGCATCGGGAACGATGAACATGGGACTGCATGTTGCGGACCTCGCACCGGGCAGGTATCATGTGCGATCCGTGCACGATGGAAAGGTGGGCGCGGGTTCCTTCATCAAGTTGCCTTGAGCAACCTGGTCAAGAGAATTGGATATGGGTCGCTGCATCCTTTCGTTGCGGCGTGGTAGTTGTGCTAGGAATGTTTTGTACCGGCCTGGTTCGGTGCGTAAAAAGTTGCTGTCAGGCGCGAGC
>JAHEFL010000140.1:4278-5856 GCA_024640205.1 Flavobacteriales bacterium
TCCTTGGTACCGCACAAGCACAGGACTCGAAATCCACCACGACCGCCAAGAAGAAGACCGCGCATAAGGAGCATGCATGCACCCCGGCATGTGCTGATGGGGTCCATGCCTACGCGCATGATGAGAAAGGCCATAAGTGCACGGATGCGTGCAAGGCGATGCACAAAGCGGGTGTAAAGGACCATGCACATGGTGAGAAGGGTCATGTTTGCTCACCCGAATGCGCCGGTATGCATGGCGCTGAAGGGAAGGCGCACGCATGTTCGGAAGCCTGCAAGGACGGCAAGCACGCGTATGCCCATGGCGAAAAGGGCCATATGTGCAGCGCAGTGTGCGAGCACCACGGCCACGATCATTAAGAACAGTTAGGCGAATTCGAGGGTGGTCCTAGGTAGAATATGGGACCGGCCTGCGCACTGCGTAGATCAGTTCATCCTCCGCCTTGCCATTCTTGAAGAAGGTGCCTTTTAATCGCGCCTCCAGGACGAATCCTGCTTTTTCCAGGACGCGTTGGGAAGCTGGATTGCTTCCGTAGGGCCTTGCAAAGATCCGGTCGATATCCGGTAGGATCCGGAACGCGCGTGAAGTGGCCTGCTTCACCAGCTCGGTCATGATGCCTTTGCCACGCAGGTCCTTGGCTATCCAGTAGCCGAGTTCGGCATTACGACGATAGACATCGCTTTGAGGGTGGATGCCAACGGCTCCTACGGCCTTTCCACCCACATCGATGGCGAGGACCAACTGCGGGTCCATGGATAGAAAGCGTTCCAGGAATTCCTTTCCATGCTTTACCGTATAGGGATGCGGAAAAGCGTCCGTGAGGTTCGCTGCCACAGTAGGGTCATTGGCATGTTCCACCAGGGATCCAAGGTCCTCCATGCTCCAGGGTCGAAGCTGGTAAGATGGACGGTCCGATCGCTGTGTATCCTCCATCAAGGTTCAGAATTTGATCACACGTTCCACCTGGCCATCTTCGGTACGGATCAGGTAGACGCCATTGGGAACGCTTGAAAGATCGAGAACGGTACGATCACCCATGGCCTGCACTCGCGCAGATACTTGGCGACCGTTCATGTCGGTCAAGCGGAGTCCTGCATGGGAGCCTTTCACATGGAGCAGGTCGTGGGTCGGGTTGGGCCAGGTCAAGACAGGTCCCGGAACACGCTCCTCGATCGTTGTACTGATCATTGAGCTCATCCGTCGGATCCGAGGGTTCTGCCGATCATTGGTGATCAGGTAAATGCTTCCGTCCGGATGAATGGCCAGATCGCGGATCCGGACCATGTTGCTCCAAGCACCACCGTTCAGGTACTCGTTGCCCACTATGGCATCAAGCTCGTCATTGAACGTGAATACCTGCATGCCAGTGAACCAGAGTATGCCAGTGAGCAATTTGTCCGTGAACTCCGGGATCGCCGCATGCGTGTAGAATTCGGTCCCGGCGGGTGGCTCAATGAACGTGATCAACGGTGCTTCCACCACGTAGGAGGGGGAAGTGCACGAATCCGGATAGATGAACGTGCAGTCATTTCCATCGAAAACCGCCCAGCCGTAATTGCGATCGGGCAGTATCAGGTT
>JAHEFL010000141.1:0-1787 GCA_024640205.1 Flavobacteriales bacterium
TGCACGGCGGTCGGCGTGGCCAACATACCGGCCTGCAACCAGCTGGCTCGATCCAGATCCAATTCGATCTCCGTTCCATCGATCTTTCGCAGAGGGCCTGTGGGCGAATTGGAAACAAGCAAGGCCGATCCCGCAATTGCGCTGATCCGGACCGTGCTCCCGTCCTTCGCGATCATAATATGCGGCATGGGACCATCAGGCCATGCGGGGGGATGCGTTTCCCTCGGCAACAACAGCACTGCGCCGATGCTGACACCCGCCAGCACGAAGATCCATGCGATGCCGGAAGGAGATCGCACCTTAGTTACCGGAACTTCCGATCCGTGCCCAACGGAGCAACAGGATGAAGGGGATGCCAAGGGCTACTGCTCCGATAGCGGCACCTGCACCGCAAGCACCACCCAAGACCACTGCCGCAAGCACCACTCTTCGATCACCTTCGAAGGGGTCGACCCGCGCACCCACCAACATCACGAGTGCCACGAGCGCAACAGCGAGCGGAAGGTTCGTTCGCACGAAGACCACGGCCAGCGAGGCCAACGCGGCCCAAACCGCCAACCCGCGCGCCTCCTGGGCGGAATATCGACCTCCGCTGCGGCCGAGCATAAAGCCCAGCAAAGCGGCTACGAGCAGGGCCACTACCGCGTTCAGCAGCTGGTGCGGAGCAAAAAATCCCAGGTGGTCCATCACCATTCCCTTGATGTTCATGCGCTTCGGCTTTGCCGCCGAAAATAGGCACCCGGCCACCATGGTGCATCGAATACATTAGGACCTCCAAATGAAACTCACCTATCACCAGGGCAGGAATTTCGGTGACGCGCTGAACCCGATCATTTTCAATGAACTCTTTCCAGGACTGTTCGATGATGACAAGCGGGTCCTATTTATCGGTATTGGATCATTATTCGGTCTGAAAAAGGGTGCTCAAGACACCTTGAAGCGGATCTATTTCTCCACCGGATTCGCGGATGGCGCACCCGGGACTTACGGAACGCGACCCACACTGGGTCCGTCGGACGATGTGATCTGTGTGCGAGGCCCTCTGACCGCTGAGATACTCGATCTCCCAAAGGAAAAGGCCATTGCAGATGGAGCCATCCTCCTACCCCATCTGTTCAACACCACCCCGCTCCCGACCCGCTATGAATTCGCCTACATGCCACATGCAGGAAGCTTGGACCTGTTCGATGGGTGGCGTGACGTTCTGGAAAAATGCGGGATCGAATTGATCGATCCTCGCGAAGACCCATGGCAGGTGATCGACAAGCTTCAGCGGACCGGAACCCTTTTCGCCGAGGCCATGCACGGTGCGATCCTGGCGGACTCGATCGGGATCCCTTGGGTTCCGGTCAGTGCATATCCTACCATCAATTCGTTCAAATGGCGGGACTACTGCGCGTCCATGGAATTGACTTATGATCCGGTCCGGATAAAGCCCTTGTACAATGCGCGATTCATAGAACCTGTGATAAGCAACAAGTTGGCATCGCTACGATCGCGATCCCTGCAACGTGCGGCAGGTCGTATCTACATGTTCAAGCAGGATCGGTTCACCCTACCACGGGTAATGAGGACCCTGTCGGAACTTCGATCCGTCTCTCCGGTGTTGAGCGACCGAACGTTGTTGCGCAGTCGAACGATGGCGCTTCTTGAAAAGTGCGAGATCGTGCGTGCTAGGTACGGTCGCCTTCACTCGGAAGATCCATCTTCCAACGCTTCGTCATAGATCCGCTCCAGGATCCGAGCCCGCGAGGAAGGCGCATGTTCCATTCCGATCCTGCTCAACG
>JAHEFL010000141.1:1797-5854 GCA_024640205.1 Flavobacteriales bacterium
CAGCATTGGATCGACCGGCTATTCCGGAAGGGTCCGTGAGGATCCGGTCGATTACGTGGGACAATCCATCAGTAAGCTGTTCGCGGAACGCCGGTACATCGGATGCCGAACGATTGAGCCCGAATCCTTGCTCATCCTTCGGGACGCGTACCAACCAACCCACCTCGTCCGAGTTGATCTCGGGCAACGCACGGATATCCGAGCTGATGACCGGGCAACCGGATGCCTGGGCTTCCAGAACGGAATACCCGTAGGTTTCAGCCCAGGTGGGCAGCAGACCGATGTGTGATCGCTTGAACAGGGCAAGAACCTCACGGTTCGGCAATGATCGGTGCAGGTGGATGTGTTCAGGGTATTTAGCGATCAATGCCATCGCTTCGCGCAGGTCCGCAGCGCTCGAATGCGTCGCGTGATCTCCAATGTTCATTGCGGAAACAATGTTCAATTGCCAGTTCCGCGATCCCTTTTGATGCACGATGTGGAAAGCCTTGAGCATCTCCATCCCGCCCTTCCGAAAAAAATCGGCACCCACGAACGTAAAAACGACCGTCTCCCCGCTCGCAGGACCAACGCTATCCGCTCCCGTGTGCACCTCTTGTGCGGGATGCAGCACCATGATCTTCGGAAGGATGGCTGATGCCAGGTCCGGTGCTGATCGCGCCACATATTCACGCTGGATCTTCGCTGCACATTCCGACAGTGCGATCAGCTTTTTACACGCCGGCCCAGCCATCAATTCCATCCCATAATGTAAGCGGTGCTCCGTAATAGCGCCCCATCTGGGCAATCGTGTCTCGAACGTTGTGATCCAGGGTTTGCGGCCCACGCTCAAGGCATTGAAAAAGTGCAACAGGTCACAACGGGAGAAGAAAGGCTCCCGGAACGTGTTCAAATAGCGATCGGAAAGCCTGCCCGTGAACCGGTGCTTCAACCAAAGCTTGACCTTGTTGACATCCTGGACCTTCACGAAACGATATCGGTCCATGGGCAATCCAGTGAAATTCCTGAACTGCGGATATCCTATCGTGTTGGTCCCGACGATCCGCTGTTCCTTCAATTCCATGGGGTTTCACGTGATGGTCCTCGCCCGCAAGGACCTGCCCGCAAACCTATGTTGTTCGACCGGTAGGAAGACCGTGCCGGGCACGATGCATCCAATATTTCACATACGGTGCCCGTATGTTTGTTCCATGATCATCCGATCGGCATGGCTCTTCGTGCTTTCCCTTCCCACGCTGCTCGGCGCACAGGTGATGCAACTGGCGTCGGGAACGCTGAACGTGGCGGAGGGGACCCATCTCCGGGTGGAAGGATCGGTGACGTGGGAGGTCCTTCCCGGAGCTCAGGTCGTGAACGATGGCCTCATCGATCTGGGTGTTGAGGCGACCCTGGTGGAGACCGCCGGGTCACCCATCGTTGGATCGGGGGTCGAAACCGCGGTCCGGACCTATTCCCTTCCCATAAGCGATGAAGAACCCGGTGGACTGGGACTGATGCTGGGGTCGACCACGGCACCTGGTGAAGTGACCCTGACACGAGGACACGTTCCCTTCGTTCTGCCGAACATGGCTGAAAGCATCGGGCGTTGGTACCGGCTGGAGAGCAATGACCTATCGGGTGCGGTGATGAACGTTGTCCTACGCTATGATGACACTGAGTTGAATGGACTGTTCGCGACGCAATTGCAACTGCACAAGGCGCTCGATACCTTGGATTATTGGAACCCCTTACCCGGGAATGCCGATCCAGGACAGGCTACGGTTTCTGCGGTCATGGCCTGGCCATGGAACTTCCTTACCGCGTTCGAACAAGATGTGGTGATGGGGCTGGCGGAGCCTGATGGATCCGGGATGATCGTCCATCCCACGGTGACCGATGGCATCGTGAACATGAGTTCCGAGTATGCCATGGGCATCCAGCAATGGGTGCTTTATGATGTCCATGGAGCACGGTTGGCGGAAGCTCACTATTCCGGGATCGGAAATGCGAATGCTCAGGTGGACCTGGCGAGCTATGTGCCTGGCGTCTATATCCTCAGAGTGAACGGGACCTTCGTTCAAAAACTGATAAGGCCCTGACACCGGGGTCAGAGCAGGGCATCACCGCGATCGACCCATGACCCCAGGTTCGCTCGATAGATCGGTTTCAGTCGTTGTCCCTTGTTACAATGTCGAGCAAATCGTTACCCGAAGTCTTGACAGCGTTCTGGCGCAAGGTGAAGCGGTCAAGGAGTTGATCATCGTGGATGACGGCAGCAGCGATGACACGGTGGCCCGGATCAAGTCGTGGCTGGGAGCGCAAGGATCGAATGCCACCTTGATCGAACAGCCGAACTCCGGTGCCTGTACAGCCCGGAATGCCGGCTTATCCCGCGCCACGGGTGAATTCATCCAGTTCCTCGATGCCGACGATGAACTGTTGCCGGGAAAACTTGCTTCGCAAGTGAAGTGCGCGCAGGATGCGGGGAATGCGGACCTGGTGGTCGGTGGTGGTGAGCGGCTGGGTCCCGGTGGTGGAACGCTAGGGATCATCCAACAGGAACCTGGTGACCGTGACCCCTGGTTGGACCTGATGATGCATCGGCTCAGTGTGACCTCCTGCATACTCTGGCGTCGCGAGGCCGTCGTCGCAGCGGGTGGTTGGGATGGGTCCATGCGGAGCAGCCAGGAATACGAACTGATGTTCCGCATGCTGCAGCATGGGGCGCGGATCGCGTACGACCCCAACATGCTGACCCGTATCCACGAACGACCTGGGGCGAGCATCTCCCACACGAACATCACGGCGAACCGCACGCGTTATGTGGAACTGCGGACCCGCATGTTGCAGCACATCGAGGGACTTCAGGACGGAAGGGATCTGCGCCCCTACCTCCAGGCACTTTATGACAACCTGCGGGTGCTCTACAATCACGATCCCTCCGCTGCGATCGCGCTGCATGACATGCACATACCGAAGGAATTCAAACCGGACCGCTCCCCGGCCACCGGCACTTCCGCCTGGTTGTTACATCGCCTGCTTGGCTTCGAGCGGGCCGAGAAGATCCGCGCTGTGCTTCGCGGATAAGGGTCCGGGAGCTATTCAACTCGCGGAATTCAATTTCCGAGTTGTCGGAACAGGTGCATGAACATACCCGACACCTGCGGCCAGGAAAAGCTCGAGGACACTTTTTCAAAGGACCTCCTCCCCATGTTGGATCGCTCCGTGGCCGGCTTGTTCATGAAGTCGATGATGGATCCATACAATGCACTTGCATCACCCGGTGGCACAAGAAATCCGTTCGGACTATCGACCAGTTCAGCGCACGCACCCACATCGCTCACAATGATCGGTTTCGATCGGGCCATGGCCTCCAGGACCACGGTGGGCATCCCCTCGAAACGGGTGGGTAATACCAACGCATCGCAGCTCCGATAGAGCGCATCTAGCTGTTCATCATCCACCCGGCCCAGCATCTCCACGTTGGGTAGCGGCGCGGATCTGAGACCCTCGCGCAAGGGGCCATCCCCGGCCAATTGAAAGTGGACCGCATCCGTTCTGCCTTCCTGCACCAGGCGGCCCGCCACGCTGAGCAACACGTCCAGCCCCTTGTTCGAGGCGAAGCGGCCGACGAAGAGCAATTGCAGTGGGCCTTCCGTCCGGGCATCCGGAGTTCCCACGGTCGGAGGGATCTCCACCGCGTTCGGGATCACGGTCACCGCACATTCCGAACCGCGGACCATCCGCTCCAGGATCCCTGTGAGCTTCCCGCCCAGGGAAATGACGACCCGGCTCCGTCGCACGATATGACGCAACACCACTCGGAAGGGAAGTCCAACAAGGCGGTCCTTTCTGGTGAGACCTTGGAACATTTCCAAGCCATGCGGATGCACGATGAGCCGATCGCTGAACCGGCCCGCATGCTTCCAGACACTGAAACCCTGGGAAAGGATGACATCCGGCCGCTGCTCCTCCAGGACCTGCGCTACCCGACCACTGTAGCGCCATAGCTCCCACAGATAGAACCGGCGGGGATCGATGGCCGCCACCTTGACTTCGGTGATCCCGAAGTGAGGCT
>JAHEFL010000142.1 GCA_024640205.1 Flavobacteriales bacterium
GAGGTATTGGTGAACCCTCAGCACCAGGGCGCCATCGAAGGCACCTGCCTGAAGTGTCACGCCCCTCTCGGTTTCCATGAGGAACGCTTGCTGGGCAACCCACCCTTAACGATGGCCATGCTGGATACAAGCCACCTGGGGCTTGACGGGGTAAGCTGCCTAAGTTGCCATATGCAGAGCGAGGCCCTTGCGGGCAGCTTTTTCACCGGCGACCTGGAATTCGATTCTGCGCGGGTGTACGGACCATATGACGAGGATCAGATCAATCCGGCGATCATGCAGTTCTTCGTGGACCTGACACCGGGCCTTGGGACCCACATCCTGAACAGCAAGGTGTGCGCCGGTTGCCATACGCTGATCACCAGCACGCTGGACCTGCAAGGGAACCCGACGGGCGAGGAATTCGTGGAGCAGGCCACCTACCATGAATGGCTTAACAGCGTTTACAGTGCGAACGGGACGCAGTGCAACACCTGCCACATGCCGCGCATCAACGACCCCATCCTGCTCGCGGCGGACTACCCCTTCCTGAACCCGCAGTCGCCCTTCGGCCTGCATCACCTGGTAGGTGGCAATGTGCATATGCTGGAACTGTTGAAGGGCAACCGCGAGGTGCTGGACATCCCGGCCACGGAAGTGCAATTCGACAGCACGCTATCGCGAACACGGAGGATGCTGACGGAGCAGACGCTGCTCGCCCAACTGAATTTGATGGACCGCGATGTGGATAGCGCCTTCTATGCCTTGCGGCTGGAGAACCTGGCCGGGCACCGCTTCCCCAGCGGTTATCCTTCGCGGCGCGCCTTTGTGGAATTCGTGGTGCTGGATGCGGAAGGCGATACGCTTTTCAAGAGCGGCGTGTTGCGAAGCGATTACGAGGTGGAAGGACTCGATGTAGGCTACGAACCGCACTATGACGTGATCACGGATCCTGACCAGGTTCAGATCTATGAGCTGGTGATGGGTGACGTGAACGACGATGTGACCACCGTTCTGGAACGCGCCCGGGCGCCCCTGAAGGACAACCGGCTGGTTCCGTTGGGGTTCACCACAAGCCATCCGGTGTACGACACGACGCTGATCGCCGGGGTGCCTGCAAGCGATGTGGATTTCAATCACAACACCCTGGGAGAGGAAGGCAGCGGAACGGACATCGTTCGCTACCACGTGGCGCTGGACGGCTACGAGGGAACGCTGCGTGCATTTGCCCGCGTGTACTACCAGCCTGTGCCACCGGGATGGAACGCGGAGATGTTCAGCTACTCCTCCCCGGAGATCGACCAGTTCCAGGCCATGCTGGCTGCGGTCGATGGGACGCCTACGCTGGTCTCTTCGGACTCCGTGGTGGTAGGACCCCTGGGCGTTGCGGAAGCGCCTGCGCTGCGAGTTACGCTCTATCCCAACCCGAGTCCGGATGGTTGGCTTGCGATCCGAGCTGTAGGGCATGCGAAATTGGAGGTGAAGGCCGTGTATGATGGGGCCGGGCGACGCATGGCGGTGCGACCGGAACGGATGACGAACGGCTGGCTCTTGCGGCTTCCGGATAGCGCCGGGGTGTATCTCCTGGAACTTCGGGTCGATGGAGCACCTGTGCTGAAGCGGGTGGTGCGGCGATGAGCATTTCGCTCGCATCCATTCACGTTTACCCGATCAAATCGCTCGGTGGGTTTTCCGTGGAAGAAGCATACCTGACGGACCGCGGGTTGGAACATGACCGCCGCTGGATGCTGGTGGATGAGAACGGACTCTTCCTATCGCAGCGCGAACTGGCTTCGATGGCCTGCCTGCATACCACTGCTGGTGCCGGTGGATTTCATGTGACGGATGTTCGCAACGGTGATATCCTGGACCTTCCTTGGACGATGGATGAAGGAGAGGAAACGGAGGTGCAGGTCTGGGAAGACCGTGTGCCTGCGATACTCGCACCCAAGGAACATTCGGATCGGTTCAGTGAAAAATTATCCCGTGAGGTGAGGCTCGTCTTCATGCCGGAGAGAGCCCAGCGCGCGGTCGACCCGGCGTATGCCCATGGCATCACCTCGCTCAGTGATGGTTTTCCGTACTTGATCGTTTCACAGGCCTCGCTGGATGACCTGAATGCACGGGTAGAAGATGATATGATCAAAAGATCAGGTGATCTGAAAATTGAAATGCGACCGGCGCCCTTGCTTATGGATCGCTTCCGGCCGAACCTCGTGATCGGAGGTGGGTCCGCTTATCAAGAGGATGGATGGAAAGAGATCACGATCGGCGACGCGCGATTCCAATTGGTGAAGCCGTGTTCGCGCTGCGCGATCACCACCACGGACCAGCGGACGGGAGAACGCGGAAAGGAGCCATTGCGGACCTTGGCCACATACCGCCGACGTAAAGGGGATCCGCACAAGGTGGATTTCGGGATGAATGCGATGGGGGACCGCCAAGGCACTATCCGGGTCGGCGATGAATTGAGGTTCGAGCGCACATGAGCATGAACATCCTCGCCGACAAACGGACCCGCCTCTTCCTGGTGCTCGGTGGCTTCTTCGTGGCCAACGCCATCATCGCCGAGATGATCGGTGTGAAGCTATTTCAATTGGAGACCGCGCTCGGGATGGCGAAGGCGGACTTCACACTGTTGGGTCAGGAGCATCTCTCCTTCGTGCTGAGCGTGGGCGTCCTCCCCTGGCCCATCGTCTTCATCATGACCGATGTGATCAACGACTACTACGGAGTCAGGGGCGTTCGTTTCCTAACGCTGCTCACCACGGCATTGATCACCTTCCTATTCGCGGTCCTTTATCTCGCCATCCACATGCCACCGGAGCATGGTTGGTGGATCACTTCGAGCAGTGAACAAGGTGTACCGGACATGCAGGCGGCGTTCGCGGCCATCTTCGGACAGGGGATGAACATCATCCTTGGTTCGCTCACCGCATTCCTCATCGGCCAACTCGTGGATGCCCTGGTGTTCCGCCACATCAAGCGCCTTACGGGCGACAAGCGCATCTGGCTACGTGCCACCGGCAGCACGCTCGTGAGCCAGCTCATCGACAGCGTCGTGGTGACCTACGTGGCGTTCTGGATCTTCAAGGACATGAGCTTCGCCATGGCCACCGCCCTGGTGATGACCGCTTACGCCTATAAGTTCATTGTCGCGATCGTGAGCACACCCCTGATCTATGTGGCGCATGCACTGATCGAGGCCTACCTCGGCAAGGAGCAAGCGCACACCCTGCGCCAGCAAGCACTTGCTCGGAAAAGCTCGTAGGCCCCGATCAACTTCCCGGCGGGGTGAACTTCACGACCTTCCCATCCACCGGTGGCAGTGAACGGAGGAAATCATAGATCGCACCCAGATCCTCCTCGGTCATCGTGGCGTACATCATCCAAGGCATCACGGTCTGGAAGTCGCCTGCCTCCCAGTCAATGGGAGGAGGAACGTAGGAGCTGTCCGCGTAGGCCTTGAACTTGGAAATGAACGTGCTTTTGTCCCATGCGCCAATGCCGTCGGTCGGATGCGGTGTGATGTTGGCCGAGCGGATCTTGGCACCATTCGGATACGTGAATTCAAATCCACCTGCGAATGGTGAACCCACCCGTTCACCCTTCTCCATCTTCGTGTGGCATTCAATGCAGGAAGCAGCGTTCGCCAAATACGCGCCATAGGACGGATCGGTCACTTTGGGCCGCTCCACCGGATGTGCTGGCTCCGGGACCGTTCTCATGATCAGGTTCACAGGAAAATCGATCACACTCTCTGGATATGGTTCCGTTTCGATCGGATCCAATGAGCGCAGGTAAGCGATGAGACTATGTACATCCTCGGTCGCAAGCTTGTTGAAGTTCGGATAAGGCATCACCGGGAAGAACGGGTGGCCGTCGCGGCTCACACCACTGGTGATCGCCCGGTAGATCTCCCCGTCGCTCCAATCCTTCAGCGCGAAAGGCGTGATGTTCTTCGCGTAGAACTCCCCGGGGAATTCCATGGTCCGATCGAATTTGTCGCCCCCTGCCCCTGCCGTGCCGGCCTTTGGTGGCGCCGTGAAGGTGTTCCAATCCCGCTCGCTATGGCAGTCCATGCAAACGCAAACGCTGTTGGCCAGGTATCGCCCACGCTCCACCCGTTCCGGTGTGATCTCCACCTTGAGATCGGCCGGTGCCTCGATATCCGGTAGTGCTGTGGATACATACGTCACAGCGCCGGCGATGCACACCACGAGAAGAAGTACTACTATGGCGATGATCTTCAAGACCTTTTTCATTTGAAACAGGGGTTTAATGGTTGATCGATCCATATCAGATGATAACGAAAGATAGGATCACCATATCCACATAAAAAATTGTGATCAGATCCCCGCTTGTCGATCGACCCGGTCGGAGCCCACCCATTGATCGGATCCCAATACATTTAACCGCTTCGAAATTCATGCGCATGATCATACACCTGGGTCTTGCCGGAACGAACCATCGGATCGCGATGATCGCTGGCATGTTGGCATTGGTCGACCTCTTCACTGCGTGCAGTGATCGACCCATACCGGACATGACCCCTCAGGTGGGCCTGGTGGACGTAGGAACGGAGGACGTTCCGCTGTACAAGGAATTCGTTGGCCAGGTATACGGCTTTCAGGACATTCCCATTCGCGCCCGGGTGGAGGGCTACCTGGATGGCATCCACTTCGAAGAGGGCCGGCCGGTGAAGAAAGGTCAGCTGCTCTACACCATCGATCCGCAGGAACAGCAGGCCAGGATGGCCCGGACCCAGAGCGACCTGGCCGAGGCACGGATCATGGCGGTTAACATGAAGAACGAATTGGACAGGATCCAGCCTCTTGCCGACATCAATGCGGTGAGCGAAAGAGACCTGGACGCAGCGATCGCCAACAAAGGAGCTTCGGAAGCGAACGTGGATGCCGCGCGAGCGAACCTTCGCGTGGCGGAGATAGAGCTCGGATACACGCGTATCCACGCGCCGATCGACGGTCTGATCGGCCGCACGATGGCCAAGGTGGGCGAGTTCGTGGGGCGCGACCCGAACCCGGTGATATTGAACACCGTTTCCGCGATCGATCATGTGCGCGTGCAGTTCTTCATCTCCGAACGCGATTACCTGGAGCTGGCCCGCGAGGTGCATCAAGGCCAGGCAGATGATGACCGGCAGCACAATGCGAAAGCCACGTTCGAACTGATCCTGGCGGATGGCAGTCTCTATGAGGAACATGGAGTATTCGATTTCCTCGACCGCAATGTGGATGCCACCACCGGCTCCATCATGGTGCAGGTGAGCTTCCCGAACCCGAATGGCCTTATCCGCCCAGGACAGTACGCCAAGGTCCGTGTACGTTTCGATGTGAAAGAAGGTGGCGTGACCGTACCACAGCGCAGCGTACGCGAATTCCAGGGTCGGCAGTTGGTATACACCGTGGATGGAAGCGGCAAGGTGAGCGAGGTCCAAGTGAGGATCGGTCCTGCCCACGGTGATAAATTCCTCGTGCTGGAAGGCTTGAAGGGCGGTGAACAGATCGTGCTGGAAGGACTTCAGAAAGTGCGCGATGGAGCACAGGTGAAGATCCTGGAGGTACCGGTAGCGGAAGCATCACCATGAGCAAAGCGCCGGAGGATCTCCACTTCTTCGTTCGAAGGCCGATCGTGGCCATCGTGATCGCGTTGATCACTGTGATCGTAGGTGTCGTGGCCATGTCCGGCCTGCCCATTGAGCAGTACCCGGACATCACCCCGCCGATCGTGGAGGTGCGCGCGAACTACACGGGTGCGAATGCGTTGGCGGTGGAGAGCTCGGTGGCGACCCCCATCGAGCAACAGCTGAACGGTGTGGATAACATGCTCTACATGAAGTCCATCAACGCCA
>JAHEFL010000143.1 GCA_024640205.1 Flavobacteriales bacterium
GTGATCACCTCGGAGAACGCCCCCACGTTCAGAATGCCTTACGATGGCGACCCTGTGCCGATCCTTGGATCCTATGCAACAGGGACGAGGAAGGAATTGACCGTACAGGCCGGTTCGATCCTGATCGCATTCGACCCCTTGGTCGACGGCCAGGGTCGGGTTGCTGGTATCGTCATGGGGACCATGGACAGCGCGGCTCCTGATGCGTTAGCCGGGAAGGCCCTCCGGCGCAACCTGCTCATAGCCCTGTTACTGTTCGCCATGTCCGGCATATTCTTATTCACCTCCGTGGGCCGATGGCTGAAACGCGATGAGGCCGATCATGAGGACCTTCTTCAACGCCATACCGGTATCACCGATAGCATCGCCTATGCCGGTAAGATCCAACGCGCACTCGTTCCCTCCCCCTCGGCCTACTCTGAACTGTTCAATGATTCATTCGTCATCGACCGACCGAAGGATATGGTCAGTGGGGATTTCCATTGGGTCCATCGCGTGAATGAGCATGTTTGTTTCGTGGCTGCGGCGGACTGCACAGGTCATGGCCTTCCCGGTGCCATGATGGCGGCGATCGGATGTTCCTTGTTGAACGAGGTGATCTCCAGGAACGAGGATAAGGATCCCGCGGAGATACTCGGCATGCTCAACACACGACTGGTCTCCACGCTTCACCAGCAGGGCAGATCACGGGGAGCAGGGGATGGCATGGACATCGCGCTGTGCCGGATCGACCGATCGAACCATGAGATCCTCTTCGCTGGTGCCATGCGACCGCTATACTGGGCCCACCGCGACCGCTTCACCGTGATCAATGGTGATAGAAAACCTGTGGGTGGTGCACACCAGGAACTGGAACGCCGCTATACGGTACATCGAATTGCCTTCACTCCCGGAGATCGGATCTATTTGTTCAGCGATGGGTATGTCGACCAATTCGGCGGACCGGAACGAAAAAGGTTCATGAGTACAAGGCTCCGTGCGCTACTCGACGAGAACCGGTCCCTACCCATGGAGCGCCAGGCCGATATCATTGATAAGGCCTTCCTGGAGTGGAAAGGCGCAGAAGAACAGGTCGATGATGTATGCATGCTCGGTATCGCGGTTTGAGCGTACACGCATCCGCTCCAACCCTTCCCCTATATTTGAACGGCCCCGGATCGGAGGCATTCCAGTAAGTATTGCTCATGGCAACCAAAGTAGAGCTGATCGCCCGATTGGAGGAGTTGATCGCACAGGAGGACGTTGAACAAGCCTCTGACGCGGTGGATGGGGTGAAGGAAGCGTACGAGGCATTGATCTCCGCGGCACAACAGGATGATCCCAGCGATGGGCACGAAGAGGATGACGGGGAAAGCGATCCCGCTGAGGCCCCCACTCCGAACGAGTTGACGAAGCAGGATGGGGAGACCGGGAGCGATGCCCCGGTCCATATAGAATCAGCGCAACCGCAGGACGAGGAGGACAAGCGCTTCAAGCAGCTTTTGGATGCCTTCAATCAGAAGGTGAATGAGATCCGCAGACAAAAAGCGCGCGAGGAAAATGAGAACATGGCGGCCAAGAAGGCCATCATGGACGAATTGAAGACGTTGATCGCGGGCGAGGAGAACATCGGAACCGCTTTCCAGCGCTTTGGAGAACTACAAGAACAGTGGAAGGGGATCGGTAATGTGCCACAGCAGCACTACAGGGAGCTTCAAACGGATTTCTCCCATTTGCGTGATGAATTCTTTTACCACATCCGCATTTACAAGGAACTCAGGGACCATGACCTGCGGAAGAACACGGCGCTCAAGCAAGCCTTGGTGAGCGATATGACGGCGCTGGCCGAAAATGACAATGTGCGCGAGTTGGAGGGCCTGGTGAAGGAATACCAGGAGAAGTGGCAGCATGTGGGGCCGGTGGTGCGCGAGGAATGGGAAGCGATCCGCGATGCTTTCTCCAATGCGACCCGTACGGTTTATGATAAGATACACGAACATTACAAGGCACGTAGGGCGGAATACGAAGCCAACCTGCAGGCCAAACAGGCGCTCGTGGATAAGGCAAAGGTCCTTGTGGATGAGCTAGGCACCGAAGTACAGAAAGATTGGAAAGCCCTGACCGAACACGTTCTGGAACTGCAGAACGCCTGGAAGCAGGTAGGCTTTGCCACCAAGAAGGAGAACGAACGTATCTGGAAGGAATTCCGGAATGCGTGTAACGCATTCTTCGATGCAAAAAAGGTGCACTTCGATGCCCTCCGTGAACAGTACAGGGAGGCGCGCGACAAAAAGACCGCACTTGTGCAGCAGGCGGTGGCGCTGAAGGAAAGCACCGAATGGCGGAAAACGGCCGAACTTCTGAAAGACCTGCAAAAACAGTGGAAGGAAGCCGGAAGTGCCGGTCCTCGTGATGAGAACAAGCTTTGGAACCGTTTTCGTGCCGCATGCGATGAGTTCTTCAAGGCACGCAAGGCGAGTTATGCGAAGCTCGATGCCGAGCAGGCGGTTCATGTGAAGGAGAAGGAAGATATCCTGAAGGAGCTGTCCGAATTCGCGCTCAGCGGTGATCGCAATAAGGATATTGAACAGCTGAAAGCCTTCAGTGCACGTTGGGTGAATTCGGGACGCGTATCCCCCAAGATGTACGACACCCTGAATGAACGCTATCGTTCCGCGCTTGACATGCACTATGGGAAGCTCAAAATGGAAGGCGAGGAACGGCGCAAAGCCCAGTTCCAGGACCGCGTGGAATCGCTGAAGAATGCACCCGACGGGCGTGATAGGATCGAACGGGAGAACCGCTTCCTGAAGAGGAAGATCGAAGAAGTGCAGACCGAGATCCGACAAATGGAGGGGAACATGGGCATGTTCAACTTCAAAAGCGCCAATGGCGAAGCGATGAAGCGGGACATGGAAAAGAAGATCGAGCGCCTTGGCCGGGATGTGGAGCGGCTCAAAGGCCAGCAACGCGAGCTCCAGAAGGAACTCAAGTGAGCGCCTCGAGCATGTCGTTCCCCATTGAACTGGCCATCGATGTCGCATGGGGTGAACAGGATGCCTTCGGGCACCTGAACAATGTCATGTTCTTCCGTTACTGCGAGAGTGTGCGGATGCGGTTCCTGGAACGGGTCGGGATCCTGGCCATGCATGAGCAGGAAGGGAACAGCGTGATCCTGGCCAATGCCACATGTGATTTCCTGCGTCCAGTGAAATGGCCGCAACGGATCCTGACACGCGCCCGTTGCAGCGACATTGGAACGACCAGTTTCACCATGGAATATGAGCTATTCGACGAGGCCGGGACCTTGGTCGCGAAGGGGGTCAGCGTTCAGGTCATGTACGATCACAGAGCGGAGCGCAAGATCCGGGTACCGGACCGGATCAGGACGGCCATTGCCGAGCTTCGCGCTGATTAACTTGCATGCATGCAGCGTACCATGGCCCTGTGCCTCTCCATCGTGGCGCTTGCCTCCTGTTCAGGACCCGCTGTTCCGGAACTCGTTAGAGAGGAGGACAAGGCGCCCATCAAAATGGAGCGCGACCTCTTCGAGATGCTCATTGGCAACTGGCAGGATGTACGGACAGAAGGCGATCCCTCGTTCCACGAGCAATGGGAGCAAGATCCAGATGGTCATCTAACGGGCCTCGGTGTGGTCCTGTCAGGGAAGGACACGGTATGGATCGAACACCTTCGGATTTTGCGAACTGATTCAGGAACCTGGTATGAGGCGACCATACCGACCCAGAACGAGGGGGATCCGGTCCCCTTTGAACTGACCAACGCAAAGGATAGTCTGGTCTTCAGCAATCCGGAGCACGATTTCCCACAGTTCATAACCTATGTTCCCACGGACGATGGTGGGTGGTCCGTTCGCGTGTCAGGCATGCGCCAAGGCATGGAACATGCCGAGCATTTCAGGTTCAGGAGGCAGGGAACGCTGCAGGCACCAGCACCGTAGTGGACCGGACCGATACACGAGCCTACCGCTTCCTGCGCAGGATGATGCGTTACCTCCTGCCCATGGTGGGTGCGCTGCTTGTGGGAATGATCTATTATCTGGGGATCTACTCGGAACGGACCGGTTTCGTGGATCAAGTGCTGGATCCCGGATTGAAGCGGATCACGGAGCCTGTGTTGAACGCGTTCCGAGGAAAACCTCCAATGGTGCTGGAATTGAACATCCACATGGAGGAACCGGAACGCGACAGTCTATTGATCGTCCGGGAGCAGGCATTGGACGAGGGCTGGCTTGGTGATCGGTCATCCTCGTTCTTCACTGCTACGGTGATCCATTCGCACGATAGCGCTACCGGACGGGTCGCGCTGCTACCAGGCAAGGGGGATCGGTTCCAGGGAGATCGATGGCCGTTCCGAGTGATACTCGACGGACCTGATACGGTCATTGGAATGCGGTCATTCACCATGATGGCGGTGACGGACCTCTCTGCATTGCACGCGATTTCCTTTCAATGGGCATTGGAAGGATCCGGTATTCCCACTTTCGGTGTCGCTTTCGCCGATATCCGCTTGAACGACCGGGATCTCGGACTGTATTTTCTTGAAGGAGGCCTGGATAGCAGCTTGTTCGATCATTGGGGCAGAGGCGCCGGAACGTTGCTGCGCTTTGACGATGAATTGCTCCGAGGGCTTGGAGCCACCATGGATGCCTCGCGTTACCCAAAGGCGGTGCCCATGCAGGGAGAATGGTTCAGCGCCCCCATTCTTGTAGATCGTCGGAGCGATGCGATCGTTACCCCTTCCATGGCGGGCGCGGAGCGCAGTGCTCTACGCTCATTGGAAGAATTCCGGGCCGGGAGGATGGCGGCATCCGCGGTTTTCGACGTGGACCATTTGGCCAAGCTGCTTGCCTTGTGTGACCTTTTCGGTGGCCAGGGATCCATGTCCTGGTGGAACATCCGGGTACTGGCGGACAACAGTGCCGGGAAGCTGATCATCCTGCCGATGCGCTATATCGCTGGTTTTCCGATCACTGAACCACTGGCACTGAAAGCCATGGGCAGGTCCGATCCTTCGGTCGCTCAAACAGATCTGCTGGACAGACTCTTGAACGACCCCCTCGTTCTCGATCGTTATCTGGCCTTTGCCGATTCCTTCAGCAGCGAAGGTTGGTTGGAGGACTCCCAGGAGCAGTGGTCCTCGTCCTTCGAGGTGCAATTGCGGATCATGCGCGCTGAACTCCCACAACTGGAATACGATCCGCACGTGCTCCTGCACAACCGTGACGTGATAAGGACCATGCTGCATCCGAAGGATCTGGCGCTCGCCTATTCGCAGGCCCGGTCGGGAATGGTCACAGGCATCTCGCTCGCGAACGTACATGCGTTGTCCATCCGGGCCACACGTATCATTGCCGGTGCGGATACGGTTACGCTCAGGGAGCCGATCGTACTGAAACCACGTGAACGTTCGAAACCATTGAATTACACCCTGCTCCGAATGGAGCAAGGTGTGAAGGAGGGTACGGATCTCCAGATCGAGGTCGGGGTCGTGGGTCTTGATGAACCACGTTTCATCAAGATACGATCGTGGAGTATGATCCCAGCGCAGTGACCCCGAAGGTGCATTGAGGTCCTACCTTTCCTCCAATACACCACTAACCAAATCAAATTACGATGGGAATGATGAGTGAATTCAAAGCGTTCGCCATGAAGGGGAACGTGGTCGATATGGCCGTAGGTATCGTCATCGGCGGTGCATTCGGCAAGATCGTATCCTCTTTCGTCGGGGACGTCCTGATGCCTCCCATCGGAATGTTGCTCGGCGGAGTGGACTTCAAGAAACTCGCGCTGGAACTGCAACCGGCCGTGATTGACGCCGGCGAGGTGGTGACTCCT
>JAHEFL010000144.1 GCA_024640205.1 Flavobacteriales bacterium
GATCTCATTTTTCGGGGCCTTATACTATACCACAGTGGATGGACCCAAGTGGCATAGATCGCTTTTTATGGCCGTGATACTCGCGGATTTTCTTTCCGCATTTCTTTCCGCGACAAGAGGGTGGGTCCTCAGTTTCTCGGTCATCCTGTTGCTCCATGCGCTACTTGTTGTTCGCCTGAAACCCAACCTGATCGCGGGACTGGGGCTAATCGGTGTCCTGTTCATGTTCGCATTGACGCAGATTCCTGCGGTGCACAAACAATTCACTGATGCGAGTGAACGGATCCTGACGGTGGGCCTGGTCGCGCAGGGGGATGTTACCGCGGGCGGGACCTTGGAGCGCCTGGATCGCAGGGCCCCTCGCGTTATGGCGAAGTGGGTTGGGTCGCCATTAACCGGATGGGGATTCTCTGACGATTTCCATGAATACAGTGATTTCCATGTCGGTAATCACAACATTCTGTTGCACTCAGGCGTGGTCGGTGCGATCCTTATGGCTTTCTTCCTTGGCTTCTTCTGCTGGGGGATACTTCGGAGGAGCATGGCACTTCCGCCATCCTTGCCGGAAAGATCCGCGATGCTCATTTTTCCGATCTTTTTATTGGGATGGTTCATCATCCATTCGTCCTCAGGGCAGCAGTTCCAGTTCTACGGTGAACCGGGAATGACCGTTCCGGAGGCGTTGTTCTTCAGTTTCGGGGCATTCTGCTACAAGTTCACGAATTCCTTGACGGTATGAGTGATCAAAGATCCCTGGAGACCGGTGATGCGGGCCGTTCAGTTGAGCTCGCCGTTCATTATGTGGTATGGCGGAGCGCACCGGGTGGTATGGAGAGCTTCATCTCGCGTTATGTGGAACATTTCGGAAGGACACGGCGGTGTTTCCTGTACAGTTTGAGACCGTCGGCCAATTCACTCAGCGATCAGGTGGATGGATTCGATCAAGGCGCTGTTTCCAATCTCCCGCTCTATGTATCGTACTTCCGTTACTGTCAAAGGAACCGGATGGACCTGTTCCACTTGTTGAACGGTGGGCCGGTGATCCTGATGATCACGTTGCTTGCAGGAGTACGGGTCCCCATATATCACATCCATGGAACGAAGTATTGGAGATCCTGGAAGGATAAGTTGTTCATGCGTTCCATGTGGCTCCTGACGCGCATGTTTGATGTGATCTATGTGGCGAACTCCATGCATAGTGCACGACAGTTCAATTTGCATGCGAGTCCTGTCGTGCCCCGACTGGTGTATAATGGCTTCGAAACCGCCTCGCTGCTGTCCCGCCGCAGACGGCGTTCGGCACTGCAGCGTATGGCCTACGTAGGACGCATCGTTCCAGGTAAGAACGTGCACTTGGTCGTGGAAATGTTCAATGCGATCGCCGACGATCGCAAGGATCTAGAGCTTCACATTTTCGGATCAGGTGGATCGGAACGTGCTATCATGGATGAGGCATTGAAAAGCAGGGCCCGAAGGCGTATCTTCTTCCATGGCTGGGTGGATGATATGCCCGGCAAGCTCAGTTCCATTGACCTCGTGGTATTTCCCAGTTCGTATGAATCGTTCGGGAACGTGCTCGCTGAGTGCCTTCTGAACGGCCTGCCTGTACTCACCAGTGACCTCCCGGTTTTTGAGGAGATCCACGGTGATAAGGGAACATTCTGCATCGGAACGAAAAGAGAGCCGAACGGATCGATCGAACGCTTCGTTCAAGCTACCCGGCAGTTCGAAAACATGGCCGCCAAGGCCCATGAAGCGTCAGAAAGAATTGCAGAGAAATTCAATATGACCGATCACTTGAACGGAATAGAAGCTGCCTATGCCGAACGTTGATCCACTTATCGTCTATTACCATTCGGTGGCGCCGGCTCCTTTCAAGTCCTGGTCACTTCGCTTCCTTACCATGGAACTGGCCCGTTTTGAAGCCCAGTTGGACTACATACAGGAACGTTCCTGGAAGACCATCTTCCTGGATGAATGGTGGAGTGTTCGTTCGGGAAAAAGACGAATGGAAGGAGATGAGATCTGCCTGACCTTCGATGATGGCCTGCTGGATAATTGGGTGTATGCATTCCCCGTCGTCAAGCGGAAGGGGATGAAGTTCACCGTGTTCGTTTGCCCCGAACTGATCGAAGCGTCGGACAAGGTTAGACCCACGCTGGAGGATGTCTGGAACGGGAAGTGCGAGTTGAAGGACCTCCAGGGCCTCGGACAGCTTTCATGGGGCGAACTGAAGGCCATGCAGGCTTCCGGTCATGTGGACATCCAGTCCCACACCATGAGCCACGCGAAATACATCATTTCCGATCGGTTGCGTGGGTTCTACTATGGTGGCTTCGAAGGGTATTACCCCACCATGAACACGTACGATATGGAGCAGAAGCCCTTCTATGCCAACCATCCCGGTTTCCAGGCACGCATTCCACTCGGCAGTCCATTGTTCGAGGAGACCTCGTCCGTCATCGCACATCGCGTTTGGATAGATGAGGAATTCACCGATCGGATCCAGGCTCTTTCTAAGTATCTGGATCTGGAGGTCGAACGGGACCGGGAACACTTCGGAACGGAGGCCGGACGGCTTTATCAAAAAGCGATCAAAGGAGGCTCACTGATCTTCGCTAGGGAGTCCTTCCAGGATCATGTGCAACGATTGGAATACGAACTGATCGATTCCAAGAGGATCATCGAGAGCAGGTTGGACAAGCCGGTCGATTTTCTTTGTTGGCCTCATGGCGATAACAGCCAAGCGGTGCATGCCGTTGCCAAGGAGGTAGGCTATGTTGCTACTACGGTCGGGAAGGTCCACGCCGATAAGGATCGCATGGACCGGATCCCGCGTATCGGCACCGATTGGCCAATGGATGATCGCAGGATGCGGATGAAGATGCACTATAAAATGGCCAGCCATCTTGGTAAGGAACCATACCGTTCCATTGCGAGATTGAACGAGCTGAAGAACGACTTTTTGAACAAGCATTAATGTTCTTCCACATCTCCTATGCCGCACCTTCCGGGTTCAAGGAGGTCATTGAAAAGGGCTGCCAGGACCTGAGCACCTTCAACCTGCCTTCAGGCCATCGTTTGGTGCTGCTCGGCGACCCCGTTCTCAGGGACCCTGCGATCTCAACGGGGGCGTTGATCGATGCTGACGGACGGATGATGACCAACCACCTGTACAAGGAGATACCAGGTCATTATTACTGGTTCCTGTGGAAAGGTGACACCCTTGAATGCGGCTCCGCATTTGCAGGGATACTGCCTGTCCATTTCTGTGAAGTGAATGGTGTGATCAGCATCGCCTCCTCCTCCTTTCATCTCGCACGGGAACACGGTCTGCATGCTGATGATAAGCAGTATCTTCTGGAGCGGAAGCTCTTCAATTATCCTTTGTTCTATCGTACTCCATGGAAGGCTGTTCGGCTCCTCCCCACCAATGCTTCCCTGCTCATTAACGAGGGGCGGGCGGTGGTGGTCCGTTCCTTTTCCGTTGAACGTTATTTCGGTGATGGTTCGCGATCCGACCCTGCCGATATGCACTCCCTTTGCCGCGTTTTTTTGGAGGAGTGTGATCTGCAAATCCCACCGGATAGGTTCGCCCTCTCATTTACCGGTGGATTCGATGGCCGGAGCCTGCTCGGGGCGGCATTGCAACTCGGCCGCAGTGGGTTCGTCACATACAGCTTTGGCCGTCCTGGGGACTCGGACCTGGAATTCCCGAGAAGGCAGTCGGAACAGCTAGGCTTGGACCACGTTCCGGTCGAATTGGATGTCGCATATCTCGAAAATCACGCTTTCCGCTCCGCTCTGGCGTTCATGGATCTGAGTGACTATTACGGGAATTTGGGCAGACCCCATTATCACTACGCCGCTAGCATGCTCTCGGGATCCCATGATCATCTGGTCACGGGCAACTTCGGTAGCGAACTGTTCAGGGCGATGCACAATCCTGGTGTGATGCTCAGCGAAATGCTGATCCGATCGTTCAGCAGTGAGGATGGATCCTGGCAACAGGACCTCCGGGATGCAGCAGGACCAGGGTACGATGAGGAGCTGGCGTCGCTTATCGCCGAGTTGGAAGAGTACCTTTCATCGTTGGCGCACCTGAAGCCTTCAGCCCGCTTCTATCGCTTCGTTTACGAGGAGGTGTTCAGGAAGTATTTCGGCCCGGAGATCGTTGTGCAAAGCCATTTCTTACGGAACCGTACGCCTTTCCTTTCCTTGCGGTTCATTGAGGTGCTGAACGGTACGACATGGTCCGGGGTCCATTCGCGGCTTTTCGAACGGAACAAATTCCGAAGGATAAAAGGCCAAGCGTTCTATGCGGCATTCCTCAAGGCAACGGATCGTCGATTGTATGGAATGCCAACGAACAAAGGATACGGCCCGGCGGATATTGCGGAGTTTTGGAGACGGCCCTTGCTCGCGTTCAAGATGGCACGCAAGCTCATATCCTCGAGGGTCGAGGTCGACTCCAATGCGGTGGATGAATTCTATTTTACCTACCATGATGACCTGATCGCGGAATACACCATTTTGGATCGACCGGATCTGCGACCAGGTCAGGGTAAGGGTACATCCGAATGCATCCGTCTCATGTCCATCGAAGCGGCATGGAACAAAGCATGTGCAGTGAATGCATGAAAAGGAGCGGCATAATAAGGTGATGGAAGGAAAGCCGGATGGTATTGGGTCCGGGACCCTTGGAACAGAACACACGGATATCGCGTATAAGCCTTTCCTTCCGATCGGCCATGGCTGGTGTGGTGGGGACGCGTATGATCGGATGACCGACGGATCGACATTGGAATTCAGGATCTCGGATCCGGAGGTATCTCCGGAATTCTGGGATGCGCTCGACCAGTTATGGGAAATTGACCCCATGAAGAGCCCCATCCAGTCGCCGGCCATTTTGCGCCATCACAGCAACTACATTTCCCATCGGACGGTCGTGATCTTGGGCTATCGGCTGGGTCGGCCCGTGGCTGCCGTGGTATTGCAGCTGCAGAATGATGGTGGAGCGACATTCCTCAGTGACCTGAAGACCGACGTGAACCATTTCCTTTTCGATCCAACAGTGACCGGAACGGAGAAGGATTTTTTCTTTCGATCCATAGTAAGGGCTATCAAAGCCAACAACTGGTCTTGGACCTTGAACAACCAGCCAGCCTGGGTGGATCACTTGGAACAGTTGGAACGAATAGCCAGGGAAGAAGGACTGTATTGTTCCAGCGTCCCACATTCTGCTTGCCCCGTGGTGGAAGCAACAACACCACAGGAGTTGTTCAAGTACGTGAACGGCTTTCGGGAGCTTCGTTATCGGGTGAACCGTTTAAGGAAACGGGATGATGTGGAATTCGAGATCCTTATAGATGACCGTGATCTGGAAGGGTGGGTGGCGGAATTCTGCGATGTCCATGTGCTTCGTTGGGCGGATACTCCAACACCGTCCCATTTTTTGGATACGGACCTCCGGGTCTTTTACCTCGGCTGCCTCAAGGCGTGGAGCGAAGCGGGATTGCTTGTGCGCTTCGCCATTAAAGTTGCTGGTCAGCGTATCGGCTTTGTCGTGGGTCTTCGGGCGGGTGATGTTCTGATCCATCACAATACCACCTACCATACGGATCATTCGCGCTCCAGCCCGGGCAAGGCACTGATCCATATCATGGCGGAGTGGATGTCGAAGTACGGGTTCCGCATTCTCGATTTTGGCAATGGGCGGGAAGAGTACAAATACAGTGTAGCCACTGGGGAGAACCAGTTGAAGCGCATTTTCATGAGCAGGCGTTCGAATATCCGGTTCAGGGTCTCCGCCGAGGTCATCCAGGGTGTATAC
>JAHEFL010000145.1:0-623 GCA_024640205.1 Flavobacteriales bacterium
AGCCGGAATGTCCGACGAACAAAAGTGAAAGAATGAGGATGACTTTTTTCATTGTGTTGGATCCATTGGTTTTTGAGGACGCGCAAAATATCCACCATCGTGCAGACCACCACTGCCTTCCATGAAATGTTACGCACTGGGCAACTGGGGCCTGCATTGCTGGAACACACCTGTGCATCATCGCACGGAAATGAATGAACAATTAGATCAGTACATTGTTCGCCCTTTCAACACGGGTAAAGCTACCCCCCCCTATTTTTTCAACATATGAAAACGAAGCCTGGAACCCGATACGAACGAGCATGGAGCGCCCTGATCATGGGCTTACTCCTATGCACTTCCGCTCTTGCCCAGAGCAAGAATGACAAACCCAACATCCTCGTGATCTGGGGTGATGATATCGGTACCTGGAACATCAGCCACAACAACCGGGGCATGATGGGTTACCAGACGCCGAACATCGACCGCGTCGCCAAGGAAGGCGTGGGTTTCACGGACTACTATGCCCAGCAGAGCTGCACCGCTGGTCGTGCCGCCTTCATCAGCGGTAGCGTGCCCGTGCGCAGTGGCATGACCAAGGTGGGGATGCCGCACGCACCACAGGGATGGCAGAAGACGGACGT
>JAHEFL010000145.1:633-5826 GCA_024640205.1 Flavobacteriales bacterium
GATGGCCACGGTCCTGAAAAGCCAGGGGTATGCCACCGGGCAGTTCGGCAAGAACCACCAGGGGGATCTCGATGAGCACCTGCCCACCATGCATGGCTTCGACGAGTTCCTGGGCAATCTGTACCACCTGAACGCGGAGGAGGAACCCGAGAACGAGGATTATCCGGGGGATATGGTGCTCGCCAACGGCAAGACCTTCAGAGAGAATTTCGGCCCACGCGGTGTACTGAAGTGCACGGCGGATGGCAAGGGCGGCCAGAAGATCGAGGATACCGGCGCGCTCACCAAAAAGCGCATGGAGACCATCGATGACGAGACCGTCGCTGCCGCCAAGGATTTCATCACGCGCATGCATAAAGCCGGAAAGCCCTTCTTCTGCTGGTGGAACGGTACGCGGATGCACTTCCGCACGCACGTTGCCGAAGACCGTCGCCACAAGGGCAACGATGAGTACACCGACGGCATGATCGAGCACGACATGCATGTGGGGGAGTTGCTCAAGCTGATCGATGACCTCGGTATCGCGGACAACACCATCGTTCAGTACAGCACGGACAACGGCCCGCACTACAACACCTGGCCCGATGCCGGCACCACCCCCTTCCATGGCGAGAAGAACAGCAACTGGGAAGGTGCCTTCCGGGTTCCCTGTTTCGTGCGTTGGCCCGGCCACTTCCCTGCCGGCGTTACGCTGAACGGTATCGTGAGCCATGAAGATTGGCTGCCCACCTTCGCCGCCGCAGCCGGTGCACCGGACATCAAGGAAAAGCTCCTGAAGGGTATCACTCTCAACGGTCGTGCCTACAAGAACCATATCGACGGGTACGACCTGACGGACTACCTGACCGGCAAGGCCAAGGAGTCTCCCCGAAACCAGTTCATGTACATTGATGATGGCGGACATGTGATGGCGATCCGCGTGCTGGATTGGAAGGCCGTCTATCTGGAGAACCGGGCCAAAACCCTGCAGATCTGGAAGGAACCTTTCATCGCACTGCGTGCACCCGACCTCTACAACCTGCGCCGCGACCCCTTCGAGAAGGCCAAGCTCAATGCGAACACCTATGAGGATTGGTACATCGACCGCGCCTACCTGCTCGGACCCATGCAGGTCGTGGCCAGCAAGTTCCTGATGTCACTTAAGGATTTCCCACCCAGCCAGGTTCCTGGGGACTGGAGCCTGTCCACATTGGAAAAGGAGATCGAAATGATGACCACCGGCGGCCAATAGGTCACAGAATTTCATCCGATGGGAATGGCCGCCGCATTGAGTGGCGGCCATTTCAATTCAACCGCTCATGAACTATACTGCACTACCCTTGCTCCTGCTCGTTACCGCATGCGGGCAAGTAAGCATTGAACGTACGGACGGGACGGCGCCGGAACCCGAACAGGTCGTATCCGACCCGCTCCCTTCTTGGAACGAGGGCCCTACCAAGCAGGCCATCCTGGACTTTGTAGCGAAAACCACCACCGACAGCAGCGCTGACTTCGTGCCCGTGGCCGATCGCATCGCCGTGTTCGATAACGATGGCTGTTTGTGGAGCGAAGCACCCATGCCGCCGCAGCTGGCTTTCGCATTGTACGATGTGAAACGCCGTGCCGAAGCCGACCCGAAATTGGCAAAGGATCCCATGGTGCAAGCCGCGGTGAAGGGTGACCTGGGCAAGCTCGCGGCCGGTGAACACCACGATGGCCTGATGAAGATCCTGGCCATCACCCACAGCGGCATGACCGTGGACAGCTTCAACGTTCGCGTGCGCGATTGGATGAAGACCTACCAGCACCCCAAGGGCGGCAGCGGATTGGCGGGAGCCACCTATCAGCCCATGCTGGAACTGCTGGACCACTTGCGCGCGCACGACTACAAGACCTTCATCGTTTCCGGCGGAGGGATCGACTTCATGCGCGTGTTCAGCCAGGAACTCTATGGCATCCCACCGGATCAAGTGATTGGCAGCTCCACGGCCTCCGAATTCGAACTGGTGGACGGTAAGCCCGTGCTCACCAAGACCATGAAGGACTTCTTCATGGACGACAAGGCGGGCAAACCTGCCGGGATACAAATGCACATCGGGAAGCGCCCGGTGTTCTGCGCAGGCAACAGCGATGGCGACCAGGCCATGCTGGAATACACCACCATCGACAACCCACTGCCCAGCTTCGGCATGATCGTGCACCACACGGACAGCATCCGGGAAACAGCCTACGACACCCATGCGCCGGTGAGCGGCACGCTGATCACCGCCAAGGAAGCCACACCACAACGAGGGTGGGTGTTGGTGGATATGGCCCGGGACTGGGCCACTATCTTCACGGATAACTGAACCACCATGAAGCGATCCATTCCATGCGTCCTAGTTGCTGCCCAGATGCTTGCCACGGGATGTTCCTCCCCGGCGCCTTCCAATGAGATCGGGCAGGTGACCGATACGACCGGGGTACAGGTTCCTCTCGCGGTGACGGCGGATAATTTTCGTCGCGCGGAGACCGACATGTACCTGGCCGGCACCTTGAAGACGGGAACGCTGGGTGCTTTCGATCACCAACGTGCCTTGGCCCCGATCGACGCCCAGACCGTGGTGCGCACCAACCGGGACACCTACTATTCCAGTGCCGTCTTCGATCTGGATGCAGGGCCGGTGACCATCTCGCTCCCTGATGCCGGATCGCGATACATGTCCCTCTTCCTGCTCGACCAGGACCACTACACCGTGCTCGTGGACCATGCCCCGTCCACCAACACCTTGACCCGCGCACAGGTCGGCACCCGCTACCTCTTCGCGATCGTGCGCACGTTCGGTGACCCGACCGACACCACGGACATCCGGAAGGTCCACGCGATCCAGGATGCTATCCGGGTGGAGCAAGCCGGAGGACCGGGCTCGTTCGAGATCCCCGACTGGGATGCAGCCAGCCGCGACCACCTCCGGGATTCCCTGAAGGTCCTGGGCGCGCAACTGGTGGGCATGGCCGGCGCATTCGGCACGCGGGAAGAGGTGGACGCCGACAAGCACCTGATCGGGACCGCGATCGGCTGGGGTGGACTGCCTGAGAGCGAGGCGATGTACGACCTGGTGACCCCGGAGGTCAATGACGGGAAGACCATCCACCGCCTGCATGTGGCGGAAGTCCCCGTGGATGGCTTCTGGTCCGTCACCGTATACAACGCGGATGGGTTCATGGAGAGGAACAAGCAGGAGGCATACTCGATCAACAGCGTCACAGCAACGCCCAACGCCGAAGGTTCCTTCGACATCCGGTTCGGCGGATGCGATGGGAAGGTGAAGAACTGCCTGCCCATCATGCCCGGCTGGAACTATGCCGTGCGCATGTACCGCCCGCGACCAGAGCTACTGAACGGGTCGTGGTCCTTCCCCAAGGCGGAAGTCCGTTGACGCATTACAGTGCCCACGGTTCCTCGCGTTCATGAATGGGGGGCTAGCCCATGGAGGACTTGGAGGTGTGTATTCCATGCCTGAGGAAAGGCTCTATGCGGATCCCCTGGGTCATGATCTTCCGCCACTTATGAACGGCGCTGAGCAACGGCTTCGCAGCGGGTGGCTGTTGGTGGACATGGCGAAGGACTGGAAGGTGGTGTTCACCGAATGAATGAAAAAGGGGATGGTCCTGTCCGACCATCCCCTTTTCCGCATCGCTGCTTGTTGATGCCTACAGCACCTTCACCGTCACCCGATCGATGGTCCCGGTGAAGGCGTTCCGCTCGCCTTCCTCATAGGCGGCGTCCACCGCCGTGCCGGTGTCCACACCGGTATCCGCCGTATCGTCCAGGGAGAACACATTGGTGTGTGTCTTCCCCACGGAACCTTCTCCGGCCTTCTCCCCATCGATGTACAAGGTCACGGTACCACCGGCACCACGCTCCTTTCCTCCGGCATAGGCAAAGGACATGCGGACCGTGTGCTTACCCGGGGCCATGGCCTTGGTACCGGTGCTTCGGAAGGTTTCCAGTCCCAGCCAGTTGTAGCTGTACATCGGCTTGTTGTCCTTCACCCAAAGGCTCCATCCACCGAAACGGCCACCCTGCGCCAGCAGCACGCCGCTGTCCTTGGCATCCACTTCCACCACGGCCTCGATATCCACCGAGGCGTTCTTCACGTTGATGAAGGCGTTCTCCATCATGTACACCATGCCGGGGTACACGGTGAGCTCCTTGCGACCATCCATCAGGTCCGGTCGTCCGGCCACGTTGGGATCGAAGCGCTCAATGGACCGATCGTCGATGGGCAGCACGTGGTACTTCACCGCTTCGCTCATGAACAGTTCCTTCAGCTCGTTCAGTTTCTCCGGATGTTCCGCGGCCAGGTCCGTGCTCATGCTGAAGTCCTCCTCCACGTTGTACAGCTCCCACACATCCTCCGTAAGCGGGTGGCGAGGAGCGGCCTCCCAAGGGGCCTTGTGTATCGTTCCGGCGAACCAGCCATCGCGATAAATGGCCCGGTTCCCGATCAGTTCGAAGTACTGCGTGGTCCGCTTGTCCGGTGCGTCCGCGGCATCATAGGTGTACGCCATGCTCACGCCTTCAATGGGTCGTTGCTCCACACCGTTCACTTTGCGTGGTGCGGGCACCTGAGCGGCTTCAAATACGGTGGGCGCCACATCGATCACGTGGTGGAACTGGTCGCGCACTTCACCCTTCGCTTTGATGCCATTGGGCCAATGCGCCACCATACCGTTGCGGGTGCCGCCGAAGTTGCTGGCCACCTGCTTGGTCCACGTGAAAGGGGTGTTGCCCGCCACGGCCCAGCCGGCAGCGAAGTGGTTGAAGCACTCCGGTCCGCCCAACTCGTCGTAATGCGCCATCTGCATCTCCAAGGTCTCCGCCACGCCGTTGAAGTAGGTGCTCTCGTTGTACATGCCGATCATGCCCCCTTCAGCACTGGAACCGTTGTCGCCCACCACGTAGATGAACAAGGTGTTGTCCAGTTCACCCATGTCCTCCAGGGCGCCGACCAGGCGGCCCACCTGGTGATCGGTATGGCTGGCGAAACCAGCGAACACCTCCATCTGCCGAGCAAAGAGTTTCTTTTCTTCCGGGCTCAACTTTTCCCAATCCGCGATGTCCGCTGGTTTGGGTGCCAGGCGCGTACCCGGGGGCACCACGCCGAGTTCGATCTGCCGTGCCAACGTCTCTTCGCGAAGCTTGTCCCAGCCCTGGTCGAACTGCCCCTT
>JAHEFL010000002.1 GCA_024640205.1 Flavobacteriales bacterium
AAGAAGAACAAGAAGGTATCTGTGCATGGTCGATGGATTGGGACGGCGAAGATAATGGCCTCATGCAACCCCGATACGGTGACGCATGCCACGCTTATCGGTCCATGGTGCGGCTATTTCCGGATCTTACCAAGGACCATGTTGGCCTTCGCCTCCTCCACCAGTCGCTTCATACGATGGTAGGCCGTCAACTGACGATTGTACCGCTTCAGGTCGGCCAGATCCAAATTCTCCACATGCAGCAGATCCATCTTGTCCGCAAGGTCATGGATCTTCACACGGATCGCCAGGTTGTTGAGCATCACCCGGTCGATGTACTGCTCATAGGTCTCCTCCTTACGCCTGGTGATGTGATCCAATGCCACCAGGACCCTTTCACTGAAGCCCTTTTTCGCCAGCTCGTCCAAGGTCAGGTCCGACCGTTCCAGGACATCATGCAGCGCACCCAATATCTGTTCCTCAAGGTCCTGCCCGCGCATCATCACGCGCATCACGTGCAGCACGTATGGTTTACCGAAGCGATCGACCTGGCCCTTATGGACCTTGGCGGCGATCCGTATCGCAGATTCCAGCAGGTGATCCATCGAACGAGCGCTTTCGGAGATCGTTAATTGTTCAGTTCGATCCGCAGATCCAGGGCCTTCGGATCTTTCCCGATCACGCCGAAATCAGTCTCCATCCGCACTTCCCTGCTGCTGGTGTTCTCCTTGCTCACACCGTCCGCCACACGGATATCAGCAATGTCCTGTGCGAAGGTGAAGCTGTAACGGTACTTCATACTCTCCAGCATCGCGGCCAAGTCCATGCCATCCTCATCATTGACCCCATCGGCATCCTTATCCTTCGCCATCCCGGCGCCCAATTCATAGGCATGTCCATTGTTCTTGCGGACCAGGGTGTTCCCTTCCCTTGTGAAGAAGGTATAAGCGGTACCCGTGCTGTCAGGCATCAATGCGTTCAGCGCCGCGTTGAGCGCATCCAGGTCCTTGAAGGAAAAACTCAGGCGCTGGACCCACTCCTGCTTGCTGTTCAGCTTCACCTTCTTGATCCCCGGGATCTGCTTCAAGGCTTCCACCTCTTCGCTCATGTCCATGGTACCCATGTCCTCCATGCCTCCACCGTCGCCGCTTTCCTCGCTCATTTCGCCGAGCGTGCTCATCATTTCCCCCAACTCGCTCATGTCCACCACGTATTCCATGGTCCCGCTACCATCCTTTTTGAAGGTATAATGCTCCTCGATCGTAAGGCAACCACTGAACAGGACCACGCCGACCAGCGCGGGGAGGATCTTCCGAAACAGAGAGGGCATGTGTGCAGGAGCGAAAAGTGAAGGCGCAAGATACGCTCCATCCCTAAGCGGGCATCCGGTTCCTGAGGAAGCTCGACGAAGCTTTTTCGACACCCTGTCCTGAATGAAAAAGCCCGCACCGATCGCTCGGTGCGGGCCTTCGATCATCTCGAACTTCAACGGGCCAGCAGGACGCGGAAAGTATGCTGTTGGTCACCATTGGTCACGCGCACGAACCATACCCCTGTTGCAAGGCGATCACCGGGTATCGTGATCCTACCGGGTGCCGCAGCAGCCTGCTCGCGCAAGCTCAAGCGTCCGGTGGCATCCAGCACTTCGATGTTCACCTGGTCACTATTGGAGAAGGTGTGATCGACGAAGATCATCGTGCCACTGCTCCACACATTGACACTCGTGTTCCCGGAAACGGCCCCCAGCCCGGTATTGATATCCACCACCACTTCGATGGTCGTGGAGGAGGCGCAGCCGTTGCCGTATGCCGTGAGCGTCACGGTGTAGGTCCCCACCATCGCATAGGTGTGCGTCGGATCGGCCTCCTCGCTGGTGGTTCCGTCACCGAATTCCCAGAAATACGAGTCGGCATCCGCGCTGGTGTTGAAGAACATCACAGGCTCCATGACCTGGATCTCCTCGGTCACCACCTCGAAAGCAGCCAGTGGTCCCGCACCTTCCCCGATGATCAAACCATCCAGGTTGCTCATGCATCCATTGGCATCGGTGATCGCTACGTCATAGCTACCCGCCACGGCCATGATCTCCGGCTCCGTGGCACCGTTACTCCAGAGGAACTCGTACGGGGCGACCCCACCGGAAGCCTCCACGCTAAGCATGCCATCTTCCACGCCGGGGCAGCTTGCATCCACGCTCTCCGTGGTCACCACGATCGGTTCTGGGGCGTCGATGGCAAAGGTGGTGATGAGTGTTCCGCAACCAGCTTCACTGCTCACATGGAGTTCATAGCTACCAGCTGGCAGTTCCTGTTCCACAATGGCACCCTGCCCGATCGCGAATTGCACGGCGACCGTAACTCCATCCATATCACGCCAGTGAACGTCCGTTGAACCCTCCACTGTGGTGATGGTGGCCACACCCGTGCCTTCCGCACAAAGCGCATCGGTCGTGCTGAACGGGATCGGTGCACTGGCATGGACAAGGAAGCGTGGCTCTGAAGCATCCGCTTCGGCATCGATTGAGAAGCTATAGCTGGCTCCTTCGCTCAATGGGGTCAGGGTACCGGTCATCAAGTCCTCCAACACCAGGCAGCTCAATGGTTCCAGCCCGCTCATATCGCTGGCCGTAACGGTGAACATCCCGGTGACCGGAACATCCACCAGCACCGGGATGGTGATGGCTTCCGAGTAGGTGCCGAAAAAGTTGATCGCCAACTCGTGCTCATCACTGGTGAGCGTGGAGATCTGTGGCGCGCTCGGGTGTGCAAAGTCGAACTTGAGCACGTCGGCGTCATCCAGCGCCGGGTTGCCATGCAGGAATACGATCAGTGCCTCATCCGAGTATTGATTGATGCCGCTCGATACGGTAAGTCGCAAGGTCGGCTGGGCTTCTTCCTGCCCTCCGAAGAACCCTCCATTCTGGTTGTTGGCCTTCGCACTTTCGTCAATAGTCGTGGTCACCGAAGATCCGCTTGCCTTTAACCAGAAACCCTGCGAGCTCTGGATCAATCCTGTAGCACCGTTCACCCCATTACCTACGCCATTCACAATGGTATATGAAGCTGTATTCCCGGTCGCGGGATCATAGATCCAGTAGGAAGAATCAACATCGGCACCGAACTCAAGGTTCGAGAAGTCGATCTCCGAAGGAAGGGGGTTGCTCACCATGTTGAAGCCATCCACCAGCGGTGTGCTGGTATCGGTCCAACTCATGGGCAGCGTGAGCGGTGTGGCCGTTGGAGCGATCGTAGGCGGACCGGTCACATCAATTACGAACGCGGATGTACCACCGAGGGCATCGCCGCTCCACACGGCAAAGCCCTGTCCTATACCAAGGGATTGTCCCGTACCACTGACGCCTAAGAGACCATCGATCTCGTCGGTACCGGTATCCGTTTCGTCATACCAGCGGACGCTGGGCCAGAGATCACCATCCACGTAGAAGGGCGGGTAGTTGGAGCCCGGGAAGCCAGCGGTGAAGAAGTCATCGTTCCAGTCGGCCACGGTGCGACCGGCCACTGCGGAACCCAGCATGCGCCAGTTCGTGGCACCGGCCGGTATGTAGCGCTCCATGGTCAGGTTGCCAGTGAACGTTGCCGTGGAGGAAACAGGACCAAGTCTGCCCGCACCCGTTGCATTGCTGCGCAAGGTGAGCGAACCGCCGGTGACATCGAAGTCGCCATCCTCCAAAAGCAGGGTGCCGCGCACGACGAGTGCACTGACAACGTCAGTTCCGCTGGGGGTGTTCACCACCATGTCGTACACGTCCATGGTACCGGTTCCACCAATAGTGCAGGACGTGCCCAACAGGGAAAGCTCACTGTTGTCGTTACCGGTCAGAATGCCGTCGATGAGCGCGGTCGTTCCGAAAACAGTGAACGTGCCGTTGCTCAGTACCAGCGTACCACCCGTTTCCACGGTCACATCATCCACATCCACTCCGGAGGTATTGGTCACGATATGGGTGTTCTGGATCACCAGCGAGATATCCTCATCGATGACAACGCCGATGATCGGGGATCCCATCGGAGTGGCGCTCCAGATGTCATCGCTCACGTTCCCGGTCGCCGTGGAATAAAGCACCGTCGGCGTGCCGACGCACACACAACTCACGTTCCACGTATCATTCAGTGTGGTCGGGTCCCCGTCATCGCAGGGTTGTCCTGGCACATCGGTCCCAAAGGGTACACCAAGGCAATCACACGGAGCGACCTCGACGGATGTGTTGGTCGTGTACAAGGGGCATCCACCAACAGCAACGATCGTATAGGTGACCGTGTAGGTGCCTTCAGTGCTAGCGCCAAGATCGATAGCACCCGTGCTGGTATTGATACTCAGACCCGCAGGGGATGCGGAATAGGTGCCCCCCCCGGTCCCGGTCTGGGTCACTCCCGCCGTACCTGGATCGCTGCAATAAGGCGATGACGGATAACTGATAGTAGCGCTGGGAGCTGCAGTTATTGTGATTGAGGCGTTCGCACTGATATCTGGACATGGGCCAGGAATGACAAGCGAGTAGGTTACCGTGTAGGTTCCTGGCGTACTGGTTCCAGTGTTCACTTGACCAGTTCCGGGAATTATTGAAAGACCAGCAGGTAACGCTGAATAAGTTCCGCCAGCTACACCGGTCTGCGTAACGTTTACTGTTCCGGCTGTGCTACAGAATGGATTCCCGGTGTAGCCGATGCTTGCAGTCGGACAAGTGTAGGTAAGAGTTATCTGCCCGTTGGCTCCATTACCTCCAGCACCACCTGGACTTCCTCCTTGTTTTCGAGCTCCACCGCCTCCGCCACCCGGTGCAACACCAGCGGATCCGATATCTGTCGGATCTACGCCACCATTCCCACCATTACCACCGCCTGCTGGTGCAGTTCCACCCAACTGGTTCACCCCCGGATTACCGTTGCTTCCAATGCTTGCAGAGGATCCACCGCCGCCCCCAAAGCTTCCACTTCCAGACCCACCGCCACTGGCACCTACCCCACCTGTACCGAGGTCAGAACCGTGCGTTCCGGTTCCAGCAGCCCCACCCGATATCAGTGTGGTACCAATACCACCAGTCGCTCTAACGGTGGTGGCACTTCCGAACCAACTTTCACTTCCAGAGATCGTTGGAACGGGATTCAATCCCCCTCCCCATCCGACCAGATAGCTATACGAATTGCCCGGTGTCACAGCCACTGTACCACCAGCAAATCCACCGCCTCCACCTCCTCCACGCTGCGAATTCCCGAGAAAAACATCCCCCCCTTTACCTCCGCCTCCCCAAACACGAGCTATCACAGTCGTAACCCCGGGAGGTGCGGTCCATGAACCAGCCCCACCTGCCGTTATCGTTTCGGTCACCTGGCCTTTGGAATCGAACGATAATCCCAATGAGAATACCATTAATAAAATGGCACTCATCGCACCGACGACACTTGATAATGGAACTCGTCCGGAAGTTGAAAAGAAAGAGCGGATCATGCGCAAAGTGTAAGGCGGCAAAAGGCCGCAGTTCGACGAGCGAAAGTACCAATTCCATGAGAGGATGGCAGGGCATGGATGGAGATGTTGTTGACAATGAAGGAATAGATAGTCTCGGTTGGCAGCCAACAGCAGTGAGTCATGAGTGCGAAGTCCACTGCCGATGGCTATGGATGCCGATGGGATACTATTGCCATTCGTACCCGTAAGGAATTCCCAGCTTCCGTTACAGAGGCGAGCCCACGAATGACAAAGGCGCCTCGCGGTGCCATGTCTTTTGTGAACCTGTAGGGAGTTCCCGCTTTGCAGCGGGAAAAAACCTCGTCTCCAATTCTTCACATGTGAAGAAGGCTCCTGCCAATGCAACAGCACTGGTCCAAAATGAAGAAAGCGCCGAATGGCGCTTTCTTCATTTTGGACCATTAGGGAGTTCCCGCGTCCAGCGCGGGATGAACTTCGCGCCTGTCCGTTCCTGCGGAACGAACAAGGCCCCCGCTGAGCGAGGGCCTTGACGGCTTCTGTGAACCCGTAGGGAGTCGAACCCCAAACCTCCTGATCCGTAGTCAGGTGCTCTATCCAATTGAGCTACGGGTCCTGAAAATCGACGGCAAAGATAGGCATCCGGGAAATGCCAACTCACAGGATGATCCTCTATTCCTTAGATCCATCCGTTCGCCTTGTAGTAGGCGATGGCCATGAACTCCCGTGCGCAGGTGATCTCCAGTTTCAGCCGGTTCCACAGGTCGTAGCGTAACAGGTCGCTACCGGATACATCCGGCACGTAAGCCTTACCCCCAACGCCCTCATAGAAATAGTCCAGATCGACGAACATGGGGGTATCCCATGCTGGTGCACCACACACCCTGTTGAATCCGGCCTTTCGGAACGCTCGTACCGTGCGGTACATATTTTCCGGGGCCGTGACCACAGCTAAGCGCAAGCCTCGCCAACCGGGATGATCACGGTAAAGTGTGATGGCCTGTTCGCGCGTATTGGTACCGGTCATCTCCCGATGGACCCGTTCCACTTCCACACCACGCATCGTAAGCTCATCGACCATGGCCTGCATCACGAGGGTATCCAGCGGATGCATTACCACCACCTGTGCCTGCCTGCTGTTCTTCGCCCACTCCGATGAATGATAAAGGCGCAGCATTTCATCGCCAGAAGGCATCCCGCTGCCGCCGAGCACTACGATGACCTGGGGTTCTTTGTCCTTGCACTGACCGGCCGCCGTACCGAGCCAGCGATGCGCTTCATAGGGATAGCCCGTGAAGGCAAGGAACAGCATCACAAAGGCCATCACCCCGAGCACGATGATCAACCTACGTAACCACTGGACGCCGCGCTTGCGCCATATAAGCGAACGCTCCCAACCCCTATGAAGAAAGCGGTTCATGCGTTCCATTTCCTGCCGTCAAAATACCTATTGAATGCTGCAAGGTCGGGGCGTTCTCCCGAACCCGCACACCTGAACTCAGGGCGTGTAATACTTCAGGGCCTCTGACATGTAGGCCTCAAGGTCCCGTATCCGGGTCTCATCGCTCGGGTGCGTGCTCAACAATTCCGGAGGTGTTTGTCCTCCACCGGAGCTCATCCGCTCCCAGAATTTCGGCGCTTCCCGTGGGTCATAGCCGGCCATGGCCATGAAGACGAGGCCCATTTTATCCGCCTCCGATTCATGCTTGCGACTGTAAGCCAGCATGCCAAGACTGCTTCCGATACCTACGCTTTGCAGAAAAAGGTCCCTCGCCAATCCGGGGTTCTGCGCGGTGAACACCTCAAGCGTCATTCCTGCCGCTTGCACTGCCATACCCTGGCTCATACGCTCGTTCCCATGGCGTGCGATGGCATGGGCCACTTCATGCCCCATCACCACCGCAAGACCTGTTTCATCCTTGGTGACCGGAAGGATCCCTGTATAGAAAGCAACCTTACCCCCCGGCATGCACCAGGCATTCACCGTAGGCTCATCCAATACTTTGAACTCCCACTGGAAACCTGCCACGCGGTTCGAGGCGCGGTGGTCCTTGAGGTATTGCGTGGCGGAAGCAGCGATGCGATCGCCCACTTTCTTCACCATCAACGACCGCGGATCGGAGGCCGGGAGCACTTTCCCTGTCCGCATCACTTCCACGTACTGTTCATTCGCCATGGTCATGATGGAAGCCTCGTCCACGAGGTTCATCTGCCGACGACCGGTAATGGGCACCTTGGCGCAGGATTGCACGCCCAGGATGCCGATAAGGAACAGCAGGCGCAGGTTCATGCGATGACCGCCGAGAGGCCCCTGTCCTGAAGGGCGGTGCACCGTGGCTCCAGGTGGTCGAAGGTGCCGCGCTTCACGCTGCATTTGCCGTTGTAATGCACGATCCACGCGCATTGCTCAGCCTGTATCGGGTCATGGCCACACACGTCCACCAAGCTGGAGATGACGTGATCGAAGGTGTTGTAGTCGTCGTTGTGAAGGATGATCTCCTTCACAGGCCCATGTTCCACGAGCATTTCCTCGAGAAGAGCCTCTTCGGCATGGACGTTCGCACGCATGATGGGAACAAAGGTAATGCGGACGTGCACCCCGTGATCAGGGCTTCGCGAGCACCTCCGGACCGTAGCGCTCCAACAGCACCCGTGCATCCCGCATCGGTATGCGCTTACCGTTCAGGTAGGCGGTAATGAAGGCATCCTTCACACCGAGCGTCACCGCCTCATCGCGCTGTGTTCGTGCACGCTCCTCGCTTAGGTATATGCCCGTCGTATAGCGGATCTTCCGGGTCTCGGTCAGCTCGCTGTTGAGAGGGCTGATGTTGAATAGTTTATCCAGCGCCACTGGCTTGCTGTAGACGCCGACCTGCACGGTGAAGAAGAGTCCTTTGACTGTTTCTACCTGGCGCGCCGGGGCGGCACCAGGCTCGTTGTAATAAGAGGCTGCCTCTACTGCAGGTGTGTAAGAGGACACGATCTCCTGTGCGCTCTTCGGGTAGCTGGCCAGCACGGTTTCGGTTTCTTGTTGTTGGCTTGGGGGTTGGGTGGCAGTCGGGGGTTGGATGGTGGTCGGAGGTTGGGTCGAGGTTGGAGTTTGGCTGGTAGCGGGCTGAGGAGTCGGGGGTTGGGCACGTACAGGAACCTCTGTGGTCCGTTGCACCGGTTGTTGCGTGGGGGTGCTTGCCTGATCCGTTCTTTCGGTCGTTCCGGCTTGGGCGACGGCGTCGGATGATGCCAATGCCCGCTGCGCGTCTGCCAAGGAAATACGAACGCCATCCTTATATGCCACCACGAAGGCATCCCGATAACCACGTCCGCGAACTTGATCTTTGGCACCACTGGCCGAGCGGAGATCCGTGAAGAGTCCAGCTGTGTAACGGGTCAGGCCATTGTCCAGCCGCTCGCCGAGGACCGGGGTCATGTCACTGAAGGTGCTTTCAGGGATCGCGTTACGGAAGGCCCCGATCTGCACGGCGAACACAACACCACCCGGCTTGTCCGAATCGATGGGTATCGGTGCGGCGTTCCGCGTTCCGTCCGGTCTCAATTGGAAGATGTTGCCGGTAAGAACTTCCGGGAGCGCGGATGCGTTGCCTGAGGTCCGCGCTGTAGTATTCGCTCCTTCCGTGGACGCCGGTGGAGCGCTGTCCGTAGCGTTGGATGTAGTGTTGTTGGCGGCCCGGCTTCCGGCGGGGTCGATCCGTGCGACATCGCCGGTGGCGGCGGCCACGCGGGTGGCCGGCCTTTGATCGCCGGCCTGTCCACGCGTCTCTGCCAGAAGAATCTCCGCACGTCGGGCTCCCATTTCCAACGCCATCAAGCGGCTCGCGTCATCCTGTGACAAGCCCTGGAGCATCACGCTCGCCTGTGATTCATTCAACGCGGCGGCACCGCGCAAACGGGCCGAAACGTTGTCCAGCGAATCCGCCTTGATCAGGAGACGATCGGAACGCTCAAGAAAAACCCGCGCGCGTTCCTGTCGTTCCTCCCGGGTCCGGTACTGCGGGTCGATGGCAGCATTCTCAGCCTCTTTTCTGAGTGCCTCACCCAGTGCCCTGTTCGCCACTGCGGCGGAGGTGGCCTCATCCGCTGCGTCGTACTGTTCCAATGCACGTGAACGCGCCTGGAAGTAGCGGCTCTCATCCGGGTTGTTGATCACCAGGGCTTCCTCCTCGTTGGTCAGGTAATAGTACTTGATCAAGCGTTCGCGCAGGACCTGTACCTGTTCCGCAGCCTGTTGGCGGTCCGTGGCCGCCATGCTCTCCTCGGTCTTGAGAACAGCCGCCTTGCTGACCGAATCCGCGAGCTGTCTATTACGAACGGCAAGTTTCTCCAATTCGATCCGTTCCTTTCGTTTGGCGCTGGTGGCTTGCTTCTCCTGTTCAGCTGCCTGTGCGGAGAGATCCCAAGCCTCCTGCTCCAAGCGCTCAGCATCCTGAGCTGCGCGAAGCGCAACTTCGCCCAGCAATTGGGGATCATCCGTTGACGGGTCGCCATTCACTGGCAGGATCGCCGGTTCATTGGCCAGATAATGGTCAAAACGCTTTGCCGGTGCCGCGGCTTTCGGATCCAGACGGGAATCCGCCTGAGCAGCCTCTTCCTGGGCTGCCTTCTGCGCGGCCGAACGAGCGGATGCAACACCGGCAGCTGATGTGGTCGGGATCACGGTCGGTACACCGGGCTCATTCGTTCCTGTCGCAGGCGATACCTCGGTCGGTGCCTCCGCACGTTCTTCCGGTTCCCCGGACGATCCATTCACGCTCTCCTTTGGTATTGTTGGCTCCACTTCACGTGCTGCGGTTCCCTCCGAAATCACCTCGCCGCCGGACCCCTCCTTTTCTGTTGGGCTGACCACTGACGGCGGTTCTGCGACATCGCGCGGTTCATCTCGCTGGGCCAGGACGCCCGCTGTGGTGGTCGTCCCTTTGCCCAGCACCTTGGCAGCGATCTCCTTGTAGGTCAACACCTCACCGGGCGTGTATTGGCCACCTACCAGGTAGTTGTTCACTGTGATGGACCGATCAAGATCCCGCAATGCGACCAGTTCCAAGGCATAGGCGCTGCGATACAGGCTATCGCGCTCCACGATGTTATCGCTCCGATCAGCTTTGCGCCTATTCTCGGAGGCTTGCAGCGCTCGCCGCTGCGACTCCTCCTTGATCTCCTTCGCCATCAGCATGATGGGCTCACCCGGCGATCGGCCCTGTCTGGTAACGATCCGCTCCAACTGCTTCAAGCTGTCATTGGCCACCGCAAGTTCCTCTTTGGTCAGGAAGGCGGTACGTTGTCCGAGATCCGTGCGGACGATGAGGCGATCATCGCGAAGTCGATCCGTTTCGCGCTGTAGTTTTTCACGGTCCCTTCCAGGAGGCATCTGAGTCAGTATCGACGACATGGAATCGATACGGTTCGACAGGCTGTCGATCCGGATGAGATCGGCGTTCTTCAAGGCCAGCGCATCATCGACCTTGGAGGACCGATGCTTGAGGTCACTTTCGTAGACCTCTTCCCTGAGCGGTGCAAAAGCAACATAGTGATCATCGATCTCATCCGTTGGCGTACCTGGGATCCATCCATCGCGGGGTACGCTGACCGGTGTCGACGGACCATCGGTGTTCTCGACCGGAGAGGTTGCCGCAAGGGCCGCCACCTCCAAGCGACGGTCCTCCAGTACTTGATCGGCATTCTTCAGGTGCGTATCACGCAGTTTCCTCAGGCGGTCCAATCGGGGCAGGACCACTTCCGCCTGTTGCGGGTCCAGTTCCAGGACGGCCACCTGACGGGACATTTCGCCGCGAATGCTGTCGGCCATCATCAACTCGAGACCATGCAGCCCAGCGGCCTGGTGATCCCTGTCGGGCATGCTCAGCAAGCGCTGCCTGTCGGCCTTGTAATCGGAGTACAATTGTTGTTGAAGCACACTGTCCTCCACATTCTTCGCGAACACCAAGGGGACCCGGGAATTGTCCGGGATCTCACTCCCGGAGATCCCCACCTCCCTACGCAATTGTTCCGTTGGATCGGCTGCCACGGGTTCCACATTGCGTTCCCTCGCCTGCGCTACCTCGAGCTTCCTCTCCAATTCACTGATCCGGGTTTCGAGACTGTCCCGTCTGTTCCGGCTCCGCTCCGCAGCTGCCAGTTGGCGCGTTTCCGAAAGCTCGTTCTCCAGGAGGAAGCTGTCCTCCAGAAGGGCCGCGTCGTTCGCGGCTTCCTGGTCCTGATCCTGAGGGGTCGTGATCGTGGTATTCCGCACCTCTTCCGGGGTGAGCATCGGTTCCACGGCCACGGCTCCTGCCGCCAGATCCCGTTCCAAGGTGCTCTGTAGGCCATCCTCCGAAGATCTTCCACCCTCCTCCGTTCCCGTTCCGGTCGGGACCGCTCCATCCTTCCCCTTTCCACTTCCCTGTTGAGCCGAAACATCCGCGTCCGTTCCGCCTTGCGCAGCATCGCTCGATCGTGTTGCTAGTGCATCACCACCGGTAGTGGACGAATTGCGTTCACCCGGCCCGGCAATGTCATCAGATACGGTCCTTTCAGTGGTACCAACTGTGCCACCGTCGTTGCTTACCGGGACCTGCGTTACGGTTCGACCCTGCGGTTGCTCCCCGACCACATCCGATCGCTGGACATCCGTTGATCGAGTTGAATTCCGTTGCGCATCACCTCCTTGATCACGGTCCATGGTACGCGTGGTCGTGATCGGCGCTCCACCTGCAGCCGATGCTGCAGCCAACTCCCAATCAAAGGAGCGTGCCTCCACCTCGGCGTCAGTTGTGACAATGAGCGCATCATAGCGTTCGTCAATGGGCAGTGCCGCTATCCGCGTATCATTGCTTGTGATCCTCCTGGCCAGTGCCGCTACCTCATCCGATGTTGGTGCCATTCCTCCACTGGTCGGTTCGCTGGATGTGAGATACCGTATCAGGGATGCCTTACCGCGCATCACTGCCGTCCCACGCTCCAGCGTATTTGCCCGGGCCAGCGCGGTCGCGGTTTCCTCACGCAGGAACCCCAGCTGTTCCTTGTAGCCACTGATCTCCCGATCCAGATCCTCTTTCCGGCCTTTGTTACCCGTGCCATCGCGCTCACGCTCGAGGCGGTTGATGCGATCGGTAAGCTCACTTTCCTCGGTCCGTTTGGCATGCGCGCGATCCAGCGCTTTGGCAGCCTCGCGCTCCTGTTCGGATACCGCCCGGCGTGCAGCTTCCGCAATATCCGGCCGCGCACTGGGACCTGACTTGGAGTCCAAACGTTCCCTGAGGGATACCAGATGCTTCAATGCATCCTGGTCACGGCCGTTGTTCAGACTACCGCTAAGGTCGGTCGCCAATTTCGTGGCTTCCATGGAACGCTGCCGCACATACAATTCCTCCTCCTCCAGTTCCTGTGCGGACAGTTGCGCGGCACGCGCCCTCATGCTCGCTTCGCGGGAGCGCTGTCTCAGTGTCGCTGCCTCCAGCATCCGCTTGTTCCTCAAGCTTTCATCCGTGGTTGCCGAGGCTTCATCGATGATCTGCTGTGCTTCCCGGGCCGTTCGCTCGGACTCCGTGATGGCATCGACGGCCATCGCGTAGGCTTCACTCCGCTGCGCTCCCAGGGAACTGACCTTCTGCGCCAATTCCTTGGCATCATCCTGTGCCAGGCGCAGTGCATCCTCCTTGCTAATGTCCCCGGTGAATCCGGCGCGGGTCATGATGTCACCAGCAGGTGCCAGAGGCTCCTGGGTCGTCTGTGCCACTACACGGTCCGCATTCACGTCGAGCCTTGCCCTGCGCCGTATCTCCTCCATGGCGAGGGCGATCAGATCGTCATCCAGTGGGTTATCGAAGTAGTTCCGGATCATCAACTTCTCCAGGTCGCCGTTCCGCACCAGGCTCAGTTCCTGACGATATGCCCTGGGTTGGTCGCTGCGCGGCACATCCACCATACCCACGTGCGTTTTTCCGCTGGGGCCACATTCCACCAAGAAGCGGAACCGACCTGTTCGCGGCAGGGCGAGCACATAGGTCCCGTTCATGTCGGTCCTCACATCGGCCACCTGTTCCCGTGTAGTGGCATCCTCCACGATGATGTGCGCCCTCCGATCGTTGGCGTCGAACTCGCTGGAATAGGTCCCCTTCAGCACGGTGATGACCAGGGGCATCCGCTCAGTGGATACCCGGTACACATGCACTTTCCCCTGCCTGCTGCTACGCGCACTGGCGAAACAGGCTTCCTTGTGCTCCGCATCCACCATGTAGTAGATGTCGTCATCCGGCGTGTTCACGGCGAAATCCAGGTTCTCCGGCCTGCCGAAGGTGTACAGCCCCCGGTCGAAAACAGCCTTGAAGACATCGTATCCGCCCATGCTGTTGTGTCCTTTGCTACTGAAGTAGAAGGTCTTCCCATCCGGGTGCATGAACGGGTAATCGTCGTCCAGATCGGTATTGATGAAACCGGCCAATTTCTCGGGTGTGGCAAAGCGCCCATCAGGCAACAGCTCCGAACTATAGATATCCAGTCCGGTCTTCCCATCCTTGCCATAGCTGCTGAAATAGAAGCGACCACCCTTTCCTGGCAGGTAGACCAGGCTGCGCAGTTTGTTCTTCTTATCCAATGAGCTCTTCAACTCCTCCGGGGTCACCACGATACGTCCACCGATATCGCTGAGGTCATAGTACCGGAAGAATTCCCTGTCCTCCACCTCCACCTTGCTACGCACGGTGATCTCCTTCAAATTCGCTAGAAGTTTTTGTCCATTGCGGCATTGGACCTCGAAGGCATCCACGGGGCGCTCGGCAAGGATCTTCTTATCCGCTATCCCTTTGTAATGCTGGTAAACGACCTGTGCTTCCTTGAAACGATAGCTCAGGTGGTATGCCCTTCCAAGCCAATACCACGCATCGGCAGGGCTGGAAGGGTCCTCCGTAGCGTATTTCAGGTGACCGATCGCCTTTTCCTTGTCCTCACCGCCAAAAAGGAGACAGGCTCCGAAGCGATAATTGAGGGTACGGTCGGATGGTTCCAGACTTACCAGCTGGGAGTATAACGGTAGGGCCTCGAAATATCGGCCTTCGATGAAAAGGGCATCGGCTTTGGCCTTCACCTGGGCATCACTGCCTTGTCCCATGACCAGTACGGGGACCATACATACCAACAGGAACACGAACGAACGGACCCCTTCCAATGGTCGAGCCACCCTCCTCCATATGGACGTGCCTGAACTCATCCGTTGTCACCCTGTTTTCCGGCAAGGCTCATGCGATGCTCCTCACCACGGATCAATCTGCCGATGTTCTTTCGATGCGTATAGAACACGATCAAGCAGAGGAGGACCCCGAAGCCCATCTTGACCCCGCTCGCTTCGTGATAGATAAGTCCCATGGCCAAGGGAAACGCCAGTGCAGCACAAAGCGAACCTACGGACACATATCGGGTGAAAGCGAAGGCCAGCGCGAATGCCAGAACACAGAACATCGCCGCACCCGGGTGTATCGCGATGATGCCTCCGAAGGAAGTGGCCACACCTTTTCCGCCCGTGAAGTCCATGAAGACGGAGTACAGATGACCCAGTACCGTGGCGAGCACGAGCGCCAAGCGGAACCACATCCATGAATCCGTATCAGGCTCCAACCCGCTGAAGTTCGGCAGGATCCGCACAGGAATGAAGCCCTTGGCGATATCCGCCAGCAGGACAGGCACCCCAGCACGCCAGCCCAGTACCCTGAAGGTGTTGGTAGCCCCCGCATTGCCGCTCCCATGCTGCCGCACATCAATGCCGTGGAAAGCCCTACCCCACCACACGCTGGTGGGAATGCTCCCGAACACGTAGGCAATGATCATTGCGGCTATGCCGTACACCCAAGGGAAGTCCATGGTTCAGAGCCCGAATCGTTCCTTGAAATCCTCCACTTTCGTTCGTCCGCTCGGCATCAGGCCGAACTGGTAGGATGGTTCATCCTTTTTGCTGTCCAACCTGCGCTTGTCTTCCTTCTCCTCGGACAACATGGTATTGAACTGGTCATCACTGCTGTATGCATAAAGGTAATTCCGCGTGTATTGGAAGAACCAATAGTGCTCTTCGTCCAGCATCAGCAGGATGCTCATGATATCTCCACTGCGCTTTCGTTCCAGATGGACCTTTCCCTTGACGGTACGGTATATCGGTTTCTTCAGGATGGTGGCGATGCCGATATCGCCTTCGCTCAACCAGCTCTGCTCCGGTCCGTTCCAGCGCATTTTCACATCGCCAAGGATGAGCGGCTTGATCAACTCGTCCGGCATCTTTTTGATCTCGCCTTTGAGGCTGAGTTCACTAATGAGTTTATCAGAACGCTCCAGGCCGAGCAATTCGCGGAGCATCTTCTCATAATAGGTGGTGGTGATGTCCAACTGCTTCTGCTCCGGGAAGGCCAATATCTCCGTTGCCATTCTTTCCAAGGCGTTGTCCATGAAGAAGAAGTCCGCGATCATCACCCCGCTGGAACTTGCTTTATCATCTTCCGTCTCGAAGCGCAAGCCACCCACCGTGGTCAGGTCGATCCTTCCCAGGTCGACCCCGAAATCCATGCGGCCATCCGCGAGCACCACGCAATTGTCCGTGGCGAGGCTCACAAGGTCACCGGGCAGATCGCGCTGGCGGATCTTCTCCTTGTTGGAGATCATATACTCCTTCCTGTCCTTGTCATAGAAAAGCAGTCCCTTGGCAGAGATGATCGTGCGATCCTTAACATCCTCGGTGCGGCTCAGGAAGGTACCGTAAGCCTTGTACGGGTCCTCGTCGGTGAGGTAAACACCCGCACCGATCCGCTCCCCTTCCGCATCATAGAGCGTGTCTGCCACCGGGATGAACACCTCCAAAGGATCGATCTCGCCCTTGAACGCCATCCAGTTCCGGGCCAGGCCATTGCATCCGTGCTGGATCCGTGTGCTACCGGTGAAGAGCAGCTCCTTCACGCTTGCGGTGAGCAACACATCCCCGAAGAAGTCGAAGGCAGGGCTCAACTGGAAATCCTGCTCCTGTGTGATCCGACCGAGAGCGTATGTCTGGAAGGTGGTGTCCACATTGATGTTGTGCATGTGGATCTGGAATTTCCTGCCCTCCTCATCCACATAATCCATATCCCCGACACCGCTGTATTGGCGCTTGGCCTTGATGTTCGCAGTGGCGTTGTAGATCCGATGGTATCGCGTCACGAAGTTGGCCGTGATCACCGTGTTCGTCAGCGGATCCATCACCGCGTTCTTCCTGACCCGGACGATCATACTGTCCGGAGTGATCAAGGCATCCGCCACCTGGATGTACTGCACTTCGCTGGCCGTGATCAAGTGCTTCTTAAGGTCGTAGCGGGCCTTGGGGGCCATGAAGTTGAGCGAATCCTGATCCGGACGGATACTGATGAAATTGGAACCGGAAAGCTGTAGGTCCTCGTTCCCGGCAGCTGCCGTGCGATCGCTTTCCAGTTCGATATCACCCTGGTCCATGAACCACTTGAAACGGTCCATGAAGCAGATGTACTGATTGACCGGGAATTCCACCTTGGTCTCGGTACCGTTGCTTACGAACTCGCCTATACGCTCATCCAGCTTGATGGTGGCATTCACGTTATCCGTCCGGAAGGCAATGCTGGATATGTCCCCATCGGTGAGGCGGAAGTCGGAGGTATCCGCATGGGCCAGCATGGTACCGAACTGATAGAGGTCCGATTCCAGCGTTGCATTGTGGAAATCGATCAGGCCTGCACCTGTCATGCCCTGTGGTGTCAGGTCCGTGATACCGTGAAGGTCCGCTTCACCATCGAACATGACCATGGCTTTCCTGAGCTTCTCGGTGCGCAGAACGTCCTGGGCTGGTTCAAGCCTCACGAACACATCGCCAGCTTCCACCTGTGGCACCTTGAGCTTCTCGGCAGAGGCCACGTTGGTAAGGGTATCCGCACGACCCAGCGTACTATCCGGTGTGAAGACCAAAGCTTTCGACATCAAGCTTGTCGTCAGGTAATCCATCCGCCCGTTGCCCTGCAGCCCCCTGTTGTTGAGCGTGATGGCATCGGTGAACTTCGCCTTCGTTCCATACAGCGGTAAACCCTGTTCACCGGTGCTTCGCTCGAAACCAAGCGCATAGTCCTTCTGGAGGCGGATCGGTTCGCGGATATCGGGAAAGATCCCCCCGCTTACCAGCGTGCCGGTGAAGGTCAGACCGGCGTTCGTGAAATTGTCCAGGCTGTCGATCGTGAACGGATCCGATCGATAGAAGAACCGTTCCCTGTCATACACACCTCGCTGTATGGAGGCCTTGTCGTAGAAGACGAAGCTTTCCTGGGTGCTGTTGAACTTGGGGTACTCCGGGTATTTCTCCTGTTGCAGACCGCTCTTGTTGTTCTTTGCGTCGATCTCCAGCGATCCGGTCACCTGTTCCAGCACGTTCTTCACCCGCACCAGACCGTACACCCCGTTCTCATTGGGCTCGAAGCTGGAAGCCATGAAGGAGACCGAATCCACATTCAGAAGGTCCACGACGAAATCGTCATAATGGAAGTAGTACTCCTTCCCATAGTACTGCAAGCGACCAGCCTGGATGCTACCGCCAAAGGTGAAGTCCCTGTTCTTCTTGACCGTGACCGTGCGATCGCTGGGGAAAATGCGGACATCCTGCGAGTCGCTGACCACGATGCGCGCCACACCGCGCATGGCAAGGTCATTGTTCAGCAGGTTCAAGGTGGCGTTCACCCCGTCATCCGCATTGGAATTGAATTGAAGCACGTCATAATCCTGCTTGCCCGCACTGTTCAGGATGTGCTGACGTAATCGCGGCGTGGTCTCCACCCATTCCGTTTCGGGATCGTAATTCAGGAAGCCCTTGTTGGACATGTCAATGAGCAGCGGCACGACTGCCTCCTTCTGCATCCGGCTGTACAGGGCGAACTCCTGGGCGTAGAAATTGCCGCCGTTCTGCTTGCTGAAATCATGCAGTCGCACCATGGGATGCACGCGATCGATGCCCATCATGGCACTGTAGCGGTTCTCCTTGAAATAGTTGAAGCTCTCAAAGCTGGCCCGGGTCTGGCTGCTTCCAAGGTGGTTCCCCATCTGCAGCAAGGGGTCGCCCTGCTTCCATTGCAGCACCTCGAAATACATATCGAGCTGGTGGTAGGTGTCATAGAAGGGGGCCTTGCTCAAGCCCTCGTCCCGCTTGATGAGCGAGAGCTGCTTCTTGTCCTTCATGAAACGGAGGCTGACGCTCTGATGATGGATGGAGTCCTTGTCCAAGCGGATCGAAACAGCGACATCGTCGCTCGTGATGCGCTCCGGATCTATACTGAAAAGCACCCCGACGGCCACGATGAACGTCCGGTTGTCCCTGTAGAAGGTGAGGTAGGCTGGTTCCTCCTTCGTACCGTAGCCCTGAAGTTTCGACCCATTCATGGTGAAACCACCCTCGAAATCGATGCCTGGAGCGATCTCCCTGATCTTAATGCGTCGGTCGTAACTGGCGAAGCGGGGATAGCTGGATGTGCTTTCCTCCACATTGGCCAGCACCTTGTCGCTGATGCGGCCCAGCATGGATCGTTCGAAGTACGGATCATTGAACCGGACCGAATCCACATCGAACGCAGCGCTCTTCATGCGGATCTCGTAATGGTGGTCCCACTCGGCGAAGGTGGCGTTTGGGCTCAGTCCTGCCCTTTCCCACGTTACTCGACCGCCGACGCCCTCCCAGGTCTCACGCGTGGGATAATAGGTACCGCTGGTGTTCCGAATGACCGCACTATCGCCTTTTGCCAGGCACACCAGATCGGCCGATGGGAACACCACCATCGGAATGCTGTCGAATTTGAACGTGAATTTGCTCGTATGGCTGCGCCATTGCGTACTGGCGCTTTGGAAGAGCGTATTGTCACGGAACAGGCCTGCGCAGGTGGTGATGAACGTGGACACGTTCTGTTTGCGTCCGCGCTCCATGAGTTGTTCCATGCCCTGCATCCAGGCGTCGAACTCCTTGGTCGTGCGACCTCCGTTGGGGAATGCTGCGACAGATGCGAGGTAATCGCGGAAATCCGGGAACGCGACGAAACGCTTCTTCAACATGGAATTCGCCATTGCTGCGATCCGGGCCCTGTGCACCTCGGAATAGAAAGTGCCGTTCCAAGCCGGGGAGAAGACCGTTTCCATGAATTCCCTCCCCTCCTTCTTGTTCGCTTCCACGAGGAACTCCGTCATTTCCTGGAAGAACAGGGCCTGGTCCGACGAAAAGGGCTTGGTTTGGGCGCTTGTCAGGCATGGAAGCATGGTCACCACCAGAAGCACGATCACAGGGGTCAAACCACATAAGCCCCGGGTAGGAACGACCGGACCTTTGAAGCTCGGCATTCTTGATGTGTTCACTCGATGTTCCCCCATTCCCTTAGCCGCTGCTTCTATCGTCCGGACGCCTGCAACCCAGCAAAGCCCATTCCGCTTCGTTCAGTCTTTCATTCGGTTGTAATCCGAACTCCTTGGCCCGCTGCGCGAGCATGTGCCTATCATTCACAACGAATCCACTAAGCAGTACCGTACCTCCGGGACGTAAGGCCGCAGCCAGGAATGGCATGGCTTCCATTAGAACATTGCGTTCAATGTTGGCCAAGATAGCGGCGAAGGAAAGGCCCTCCAGAGAGGACGCGTCACCCTTTTCCACAGTTATTGCGTGACAACCGTTCCGTTCGATATTGCTCTTTGCGTTGTCCACGGCCCCCGGGTCATTATCGATGGCAAGAATCCGGTTCGCACCAAGGCGTTCAGCCAGAATGGCGAGCACCCCAGTGCCGCAGCCCAGGTCACAGACCTCCTTCCCGGCAAGATCCAGGGCGAGCATGGCTTGGATCATCATACGGGTGGTGGCGTGATGGCCAGTTCCGAATGCCATGCGCGGGGTGATGACCAGGTCATGAGCGAATCCATCCACGTGGGGATGGAATTCGGCACGGATGCGGACCTCGCGCCCCACTTCAACCGGCTGGAAGCTTCCTTCCCATTCGGAATTCCAATTACGATCGGCGATCTCCAGACTACTCCAATGAACGCTTACATGCGGGTCACGCAGGGTGAGCAATCCATCAAGCCGCGTTCCATCGAACCGATCGGATGGTATGTACGCCTTGAGTTCACCGGAAGGCCCTACCGGATCGGTCATGCCTTCCACGAACGAGTCGAATCCGAGATCGGCCAACTCCACCATCAGAATATCCCGCCAGGGATCGACCGGACTGATCAAGAAAGTAACCTCCGTGTACGGCATGGTGGATAAGGTCGGAATGTGAATGGTCCGATCGGACCGATAGCCTGGGGGAGCATCAACTTCCGCACGTCTCAGCGGGCGGAATTACCGGCGATGCGCACCAGGTCGGTGAATGAAGTGGATGCCAGAGATGCACCACCGATCAAGCCGCCATTGATGTCCGGCAAGCTGAAGAGACCCTCCGCATTCGCCGGGGTGCAACTACCACCATAGAGGATCGGAACGCTTTCCGCGTCCACACCTATCATTCGCACGAGC
>JAHEFL010000146.1 GCA_024640205.1 Flavobacteriales bacterium
GCCGCGAAGGAACCCGTTACCTGACGGATGGCTCGCATTTTTCCTGCCCAACGCAATCGCTGCGATAGGACAGCGGAGAGATCCGGTTCCGGGCGGACCGATACAGCGGCCTCGGTATCCCGGAGATAGGAAACCTTCCTGTCTGAACGGAGCATGCGCTTCAATAGGAACAGGTCATCCCCACTGGCCCACCGATCGCCACGGAAGCCACCGATCTCGAAAAAAGCCTTTCGGGTGAACGCCAGGTTGGCGCCGTTCGCAAGCAACGGTCGTCCTTCCATTGCACTGCCTGCCGTGGCTGCCTGGAAGGCCAACTGCTCGTGGTACTGAAGGAGGCCAAGGAAGCCGCTACCCCGTTCCGTGAAAACCGGCATCAGGACCATATCGGGTTGCTCGCGGGACCATTGACCGGCCAAGCACGCCAGGTGAGCGGGACCGCAGCGCACATCAGCATCGGTGGTCAGGATCACCACACCCGTGGCCTCCGTCACGCCGCGCACAATGCCCTGTTTCTTCCCTTGTGTATCACCAAGTGCTTCGTACCGCAATCCGGGCCAGGTGCGCTGCATGCTGCGGACGATATCCGCCGTTCCATCCGTGCTGTGATCGTCCACGACGATGACCTCGTACCGTTCCTTCGGAAACGATTGGCGGTAGAGGTCCTGAAGCAGCGGCGCGATGGTGGCCGCCCCATCCCGTACCGGAACGACCACGGAGATCCTCGGGCCTTCACCCGCACCTAAAACATCCTTGGCCACCGGATCGTGTTCTCTGATCCGGGTCGACCAACCCTCCACCACCACGGAGAAGGCCAAGGCCAAAAGGAACAGGAAACCGACACCCGGGAGCAGGAGATCCATTCCGATCATCCTTCGGTGCGTATGCGTGCGGCCAGGAGGATCACACTGCCAGCGAGGGCAGGAAACACGAGATTGATCACCCAAACCAAGGTGGTGGCCAACAACACCGGGATCTCAGCACCACCCAATGGAGCGAAGATGGCCAATGACACCGTGCCGCGCACACCGAGCTCCGTGAGCATGATCGTGGGCACCAGGGTGGAAATGAGGTAGATGACCGGAACGGCCAGGAAGGAGTCCATGAATGGGACGCCGTGCCCCATGGCGTAGAGCAGCACAACGAATTGCGTGGTGAACACTACGTAGCGCAGAAAGCTCAACACGAGCACGGTCAGCAACTCATGTCGTTCGAAGCCGTTGAGGACCTCGCTGGCCCTACCAAAGCGTTTCAAAAAAGGTACGGCGAGCAGGAGCTGGCGGAACAGGCCCGGCTGGAGGTAGAGTGCCATGGTAAGCACGGCAAGCAAGGAACTCAGTGAAATGACCATGACCGAGATCCATCCTTCCGGCCAGGGCATGGGACGGTGGTACACCGCGAATGCCAACAGGGCTGCGGCGCCAACGAACAGGGTGACCACGAACTGTGCAATGCTGCCCAGCGCCGTTGCGAAGGCCCCTTTCACCCGATGCCCGGGTTCCAGGAAGAGGATGCGGCCCAGGAACTCACCCGTGCGATTGGGGCTTACGAGCGCCACGCTGGTCCCGGCGATGGTGGCCAGGAAGGCGCGTCCGGAGCTGACCTTCTCCAAATGCCCGACGAGCCAACGCCATTTGCTTGATTCCAGCCACCAGTTGACCAGCATGAGCCCGAATACCAGGGCCAGGACCGGCAGGAAACGCGCCTCGCCAAGCAGGGCGGTCCCCGCTTCCAGTGCCTGAGTACCTTTATCGGGTCCCAGGTGCTTCCAGAGGAATGCACAGGCAAGAAGGAAGATCCCCCAACGGAACAGGATGAGCAGTACGCGCGCCACGGATGATGAGCATCGCCCGGAAGGCGACACGGCCAAAAGTAGGCCCGTTGTCGCGGAGCGCATCATCCTCGGCATCGACCCAGGGACCACGGTCATGGGCTTCGGTGTGCTGATGGTGCGTTCCGCGAAGGTGACCTTGCTGGAGGCCGGGGCCATCCGCTTCCCTTCAGCGGATGATCACACCTTGAAGCTGCGGGCCATTTTCAGGCAGACCACGGAGATCATCGATCGGCACCATCCGGATGAACTCGCCATCGAAGCGCAGTTCTTCGGGAACAACGTGCAAAGCATGCTGAAGCTGGGTCGGGCCCAAGGAGTGGCGATCGCTGCCGCGTTACAACGCGATCTTTCCGTGGTGGAATACGCCCCGAAACGGATCAAGCAGAGCATCACGGGGAATGGCAATGCGAGCAAGGAACAGGTGGCCGCCATGCTGGTGAGCATCCTTGGGCTGGAACGCACCCCGAAAAGCCGGGATGCCACGGATGCTGTGGCCGTGGCCATCTGTCATCATTTCGCTAGCACGGGACCGGCGAACGCAGCGAAAAGCCGTGGCGGAGGCGGATGGAGCGCCTTCATGCGCAACAACCCGGATCGTGTGATCTAAGCGTTCCGGATCCGTTCCGCGAGCGACGCGAATTCCTCTGGCGAGAGCTTCAACTTGGGTCGGCTGAACTCCATGTCGTGCATCCCATCGATGGGGATCAGGTGGATGTGCGCGTGCGGTACTTCAAGTCCGATCACGGAAAGGCCGATCCGCGCACAGGGCACCACGGACTTGATCCTCCGACCCACTTGCTTGGCGAAGGGCAGCATACGGGACAAGATCTCATCGTCCAGATCGAACAGTTCATCGACCTCCACCTTGGGAATGACCAGCGTGTGTCCTTCGCGCAACGGGTTGATGTCCAGGAAGGCCAGGAAATGATCGTCCTCCCCCACCTTGTAGCAAGGGACCTCGCCCTGGATGATCCGCGTGAAAATGCTGGGCATCAGCGACTGATCTCAATGATCTCGAACCGGGCGCTGCCGGTCGGTGTGATCACCTCGGCGACCTCGCCACGTGCCCTTCCCAGAAGACCCTTCCCGATGGGAGAACCGACGCTGATCTTGCCGACCTTGATGTCCACTTCGCTTTCAGCCACCAGGATGAACTCCCTTTGTGAACCATTGTCCACGTGGCGCACGACCACTTTGGAGTGGATGTACACCCGGCTGTCGTCCATCTGTGAGGTATCCACCACCCGGGCATTGGCCATCACCTCTTCCATCTTGGCGATCCGCGCCTCCAGCAGGCCCTGGTCCTCCTTGGCCGCATGGTACTCTGCATTCTCACTTAGATCCCCCTTGTCGCGGGCATCGGCGATCTGTTGACTGATCGCCGGGCGCTCAACGGTCTTGAGGTGGTGCAGTTCCTCCTGCAGTTTGCGAAGACCTTCTTCGGTGTAATAGGCCGGTGTGCTCATGGCCGAATGGATAATGGTGGGTATGGAAGCAAGGAAGAGGACCCCGAAGGATCCTCTTCCCGAAGTTACAACGATGGATCAGATGGTGATCCGGATGCCGATGCTATGAACGCCTGAGAAGGGGTTCGTGCTGCGGTAACCATAGTCGATGGCCACTGCGGACAGCTTCTCCTCGCCAAAGGGCAGGTCCACGCTCAATCCAGCCGATGGGCCGGTAAAGACGGTGGTACGCTCAGCATCGTCGGTGATCCCCTTCTCATAGAGATAACCACCGCGCACATGGAACATTTTCCGGAATGCATACTCGACACCCACGATCCCCTGGTCACTGGTAAAGGAATTAGAAACGAAATTGCCAGCGAAGGTCACCCGGTGCATCTCGTTCACGTGCCAGTCATAGGCTACGCCGATATTCAGCAAGGAAGGGATCTCGAACGCCTGGCTGCGCTGCTCCAACGTGAGGTTGTCACTTCCCGCCAACAAGAGACCTTGTACGGCCAACCCATCGCCTTCGAAGGCCATGGCGGGTCCAACGTTCTTGAGGGCGATACCGAAATGCACATTGTCCTGGGGACCTGTGACGTATTGGATCCCCGCATCGAATGCAACCCCGGAGCTACGCACGTTGGCAATGGATTCCGAGATCATCCGTACCAGCAGTCCACCATGTATGCTGTTGGAGAAACTCTTGGAGTAGGACAGACCGATGTTCGCCATATTCGGCTTAAAGAACCCACGTCCGCCCTCCGGGATGTCATAGGTGGTCACCTCGATCTCCTCAAAAGACATGACAGTGGCGGAGATGCCCAGCACACCGGACGCACCGAGCTTCTGGCCTACACCAACACTGTTGATACCGACACCCGAGCCTGAAAGCCATTGGGTATTGGAGAACAGCACCTCGGTCTTGTTGATATGCGCCATACCCGCAATGTTCCCGAACATGGCTTCCACGCCACGAATGGATGCGGTGTTGGCCAAGCCCCATCCGGAGGACCGGGCCCACGGGTTGATCAGCAACTGGGTGGCTCCTGCCGAACCCGCCCGATCGGGGTTGCCCGCGACCGCAGGTAGGCTCGCCATGACCCCGAGGGCCACCAGCATGACGGTCGTCCGTTTCATCGTTCGCATCATCTCCTTGCTTCCTTAATTCGTCGAGGTCCGATCCTTAGAAGTTCTGTAGGTCAAGTGGGCGCATGGCACCGAACCACCTGAGTACTTTCTCGCCCACACCAGGCACATCCACATGGCAGATGTATACACCGCCCGCAATGGGGATGTTGTTGGTGTTCTTCAGGTCCCAATCCAGATAGGTGAGGTCATTGTCCTTCCGGAACTTCCGCACCAAGGCACCACCCACATTGTAGATCGAGATCGTACAGGTCTGTGGCAGGTTGATGAACTTCACCCGGTTATCCAGGCGGGAGGTCTCATAACCACTGAACGCATAGTACGGGTTCGGCACCACATTGATGATGTCAAGCGAGGATTCCGCGGTCTCATACACGTTCGTCTGAGTTGCAAATCCACCGGTGCTGAACTTATAGAGTGGCAGGCCACTATTGAACTGTGGGTCGATCGGCGACAAGGAGCCCGGATAGTCCACATAGCTCTTGTACTGCTTGCCAACACCTAGAACGATCCGTACATCGGTCTCCAGCAGTTCCTTGCCTGGGACCAGCATGGCGCTGCCCACCCAGTTCACCGCGCGGAACACCCGGCGCAAAGGCTCGGCCTGTGTGCTTTGGATGGTCTGGTAGATGAAGTCGCCTTCATCATAACCCGGCACGCGGGTATTGGAACCAGCCTCACCGGCCGACACCCGGCGGTCGTTGTTGAACACGTAGATCCAGTGGCTGCCACCGAAGACCGGTGAGCCCGTGCTGGTGTACATCTCGCTGCTGGGGTTCCAGATCATGTCACGACCGATCTCTCCGCCCCAGAAACTGTTCTCACCGTACGCGATGTTCAAGCGCTCACCGCACTCCAGGTCGATCGCGTAGCCGGGGAACCAACCCATTCCGGTCGGTTGCGTACCACCACGCGTCGCTTCATCGTTGTTCGCACCTGGGCTGCCCGCTTTGCGGCCGTTCTTATCGATGCTCGGGGATGCACGCAGAGCAAGCTTACCGGCTCCGCCTTCGGAGAGGGCCGTGTTCTCCTCCTGCTCCAATACCGGCGAACGCGTCCACTTACTCTTATCGGCAGTGATCACGACCAGAACGCTTTGCGATTTGCTGATCGGGCTCACGCTGTTCTGCGAAAGATTGACCTGCTGGCCATTGCTCGGCTGGAACGGTGCCTGACCCACAAGACCCCATGGCGCCCATGTTCCACCCAAAATGCCTTCATAGATCTGGTCATTGTCCTTCCCCGCGCGGTCATTGTAAATGGCATCGTCATCCGAGAAGATCGAGGTACCCGAGCGGATCCAGTTCTGTGGAATGGCACCTTCCGCGTCGAAAATACCGGTCAA
>JAHEFL010000147.1 GCA_024640205.1 Flavobacteriales bacterium
AGTATGGTCAGATGTCCGGTGTACGGCGACTCCTGCCGCTTCGGGACCAGGATCTCATAGAAATAGGTTCCATCGGGCATGTCCAAGCCGCCCCAGGTATTGCGGTAGTTCTTGGTCTCATAAACCACGTTTCCCCAGCGATTGTATACACGAACAGTGTTCTCCTGGCTGACGATGCCTTCGATCACCCAATAATCGTTCACGCCATCCCCGTTAGGAGTGAACACGTTCGGTACGATGATCTCACAATCCACTTCCACGTTCACTTGTCCGTAAGCCACACCTCCACACGGGTCGGTAACGGTAACACCATAGATCCCGGGCACTGCCATCGGAACCCAGATGTAGGCCTCCGTATCCCCTGTATTCCACTCATAGAACAAGGTCCCCTGGTAGCCACCCGTGGCCTCCACACCGATCAACATCGTGTCCGGGGCGCATTCGATCTGGAAATTCTCCGTCTCGACGAAGATGGGTGGTGAATCAATGATGTTGATGGTCACGAAATCGTCCACGGTACGACCACAATCATCCGTGAAACTCACTGTGATAACCGCCGTTTCCGGCCCTTCTTCGATGCCGTCCTGCAGCGGTTGGAAAGGCACCAGAATATTCAATACGCCGTCACCAATGGTCACGGTTCCAGGCAATTGATAATCACTACCGTTCTCCGCACTTCCACTGGTGATAAGATCGATGGTAAGCTCACCCGGGACCCCTTGCGGACGGATGATATTGATCTGGGTGGACTCACATCCTTCCGTGACCGTACTCGGACCAATGATCGAAGCAATGATCGGTGGTAGTTCGATCAGTCCGATATTGAAATCCGCTGTCGAAGTTGTGCCACAATCATCGGTAATGGTGGCCGTGAAGATGGTGAATGCCAAAGGTGTCACCGGGCCCCAATCCACCGTATAAGGCTCATAGCCACCTACGATATCGGTGAACAACTCGATCGATTCGCCGCATTGGATGTTCTCGTCAAAGCTGGTCCCTACGATAGGCGGAGGGTTGATCAAGGTGAACGTGAATTCGTTCACGATATCGAAACCGCACTGGGAAGGCGAGGTCAGGGTCAGGATGATCGTTTCATCCGTATCCGCATCGATCGGACAATTGAAGATGAACGGGATCGACACCTCCCCTGCGGCGAAGGCAAGCTGAGCCGGGAAATTCGGTGTGAAGTCCACCCCGGGTGTCGCTGTACCGCCCACATCGATCGTAACGGTACTGGCTGCGCTCAGGTCACCGGTACGGGTAAAATCGATCTGCACCGGGTAGCAACTTTCCATGATGGTATTGTCACCTATGATACCCGGACCAGGGGTCAATGAAGGAATGAACGGTGTACTCGTGAAGCTACCGGCCTCCAGGAATACTCCCGAATCATAGGCCTGGTCCAAGGCATCGCCGATCGCCAATTTGATATGGTGAACCTCTCCGCATTGCACCGCTGCCACAGCTTCCAGCACCACGGTCATCCCGTCGTAAACCACGGAACCACCCGTGCCATTATCAATGTAATATTCGGGGTTGGTAGCGGGACAACCAGGATTCGTAGGGTTGTTGTTCAACCCATTGTTCACGTTGTCGATCGTAACCGGTGTCGTGGTGCCCGGAAGCAATGCGATATTGATCGCGTTGTTGGTGTATGGGCCGGCGATCCCAGGTCCGCTCAGGAAGAAGCCGAACGCATCGTTGAAGGAACAAACGAATTCCGGATACTCCTCGGAACCGAAGACATAGCGAAAACGGATCGTGTCCCCCAAGGGAATGAAATCGAACTCGAGCACAGCCGCATTGTTGATGGTTATCCCACCGGCAATAGCCACCAGATCGGGATCCGAAATGTTAGGTGTCGGCTGATTACTTTGGAACCCGCTCGCAGGGCCCGCAATATTCTCAGCGAATCCCGAACTCAGGATGATCCCGGCAGGCAGCCCCAAGTTGGAGCCATTGCTGACGAATGACCCTGTTCCTTGCTGAGGTGTACCAGGGCTCGCCACCCCATTGTACATAACATTGGTCACTGTCACACCGGAGCCCAAAAGCACATCCGTAAGGAGCTGCTCCGGTGTCTGTGAAATATCAACAACCAATTGCGCTTGCAGCCCACCTGCCAATACCATGGCCAGGGCAATACCTGAAATGCGTGCGTGGATCACTTGAAGGTCGGTTTATTAATCCAGGGTTCCTAAGAGAAGGGTCACGTGCCCATAGTCCTCCACGGCCGGGAAATAATGGCCGGAAGCTTTGTATTTGTACACGTAAACATCCGTCTTCGTCGTGGAGCTGCCATTGATGCTTCCATCCCACCACTTATCCATATTGTCGGTGTGGAAGACCTCGTTACCCCAGCGGTCGAAGATCGTCATTTCGAATTGTTCGATGTAATGGCCCACCGGACCAAAGAAATCGTTCACCCCATCACCATCGGGTGAAAAGGCATTGGGGAAGTACAGATGCGCCGGTGGCCGCAGCAGTACGGAGTCCTCTCCAAGGCAGCCCGTCGGTGTGGTGATGTTCAAGCTCACCCAATGCTCCTCCAGGTCCATATAGCTGTGTACCACCTCCGGTCCACGGTAGCGCGTGCCATCGCCCATATCCCATATCCATGTCGCGGCATACGGTTCGGTCGCGGCTTCGAGATACCAATCGTCCTGTCCACGGCTGGTCACTACGATATCCGTGAAGACATACTCCACATCGATCACTACCTCATCGGTCAGTTGCTCTCCGCACTGGTCGATCACGGTGACCTGGTATTCCGTTTCCTCCCATGGCTGCACCCATAGCAGGGGATCCGTGAAATCCATATCCGTCCACTCCACCGTGTAATATCCACTACCCCCCGCGACCTGAGCATGCAATCGCGCACTATCCCCGGCGCAAATGGTCTTGTCGGAAGGCAGGTTCATCACGAACTGCGCATAGTATGGTATGGATGTCGTTACGGTGGTCGTTCCCACATTCTCGCATTGGTCGTTCACCGTGATGGTATAGGTGTGATCAGCCGGAACACCCACCTCCAAGCTCGTGGTGTTGCTCATCGTTTGTCCGTTCTGGTTGGTCCAAGCGATCGTATACACTTCGTTACCGCCCTGAATGTCTAGGATCTGCATGACCGTCGTATCGCCCAGGCAGATCACCGTGGTATCCGGACTGGTGGTGATGACGATGTCCGGAAGAGGGACCGTGGTCACCAACACGCTGTCCTGGATGGTCGATCCACAACCGTCCGTCGCAGTGACCATATACCATGTCGGCGGACCGGCAGGGACGTTGATCACCTGGGTGTTCCCCAAGTCGGCCCCATTGGAGGTCCATTCATAGGTGAAGGTGTTATCGCCCCCAGAAATGCTCGTGACTGCGATGTCCTCGCTGGCCAGACAATCGATCGCCGTGGCAGGGGTCACCGTCATGTCCAAAGGCGGATAGATCGGCAATGTGATCACGAAATCCTCGGTCACCGGAATAACGGCGCAGATGTCGCTGACCGTGACCGAATAGGTCGTCGTAACTCCGGGCGTAACGGATATCGTCGGGGTCGTTTCACCGGTACTCCACAAATAGGAGTATTCGCCCATCCCACCGGAAACTTCCGGTTCGAGGAGGTTCACCTGACCACATATGCTGTTCAGGTCGTAGGTAACCACATCAAGAGGAGGCGGCTGATCGATGTAGAAGGTGAACTCCGTCTGGATCACCTGGCCCACGCATTCGATCAATTGCGATATGCCGATCACGATCGTCTCCATCCCATCGGGGTTGGGCGGCACGTCCAGGAATACACTGATGAACTCCTGGTCAGCAGCGTAATCCAAGGCAGCAGGCAATGCAGGCAAATAATCCACTCCAGGGGTGGCCGTTCCACTGATGAAGAGCTCCATGCTGGCGGCCTCGCTCAGGTCACCCAAGCGCTGGAAAACCAACTCGAACGGACCGCAGCCTTCCATCATCGTGTTCCCGTTGATCACTCCTGGCGTATCAGCAAGGTCGGGCAATACAAGACCCGTGCTCGCAAAGCTCCCTGCTTCCAGGAAAACGGCTGAATCATAGATGGAATCCCCGGCATCACCGATTGCCAACTTGATGTGATAGGTCTGTCCACATTCCACCAACCTATATGCGGTCATGACGACCGTGAACCCGTTGTAGGACACTGTCGTACCGCCCGTGTTGTTCACGTAGTATTCCGGATTGACCGCCGGACAGAATGGATCCGAAGGGTTGTTGTTCTGGCCACTATTCACCGTGTAGATACCTACCGGCGTAGTCGTTCCGGGGATGACCGCGATATTCTCAGCGCCACCCGTGTAAGGGCCGGCAATACCGGGTCCACTGAGGAAAAATCCGAAGACATCATTGAAGGAGCATACGAAATTGGGATACTCCTCGCTCCCGAAGACGTAGCGAAAACGAAGCGTGTCACCTGTTGGGATGAAATCGAATTCAAGCACGGAGCGGTCGTTGATATTACCACCCGAGATCAATACGAGGTCAGGGTCGGAACCCGTGCTATTCGTTGCACTCGCAAAATTGGTGGCAGCGCCACCCGCCTGATTCACGTTACCAGAGGAAAGCACAACCCCGGATTCCAATCCCAGGTTACTGTTCGTAGCCGTGAAAGATCCTCTTCCGTTCTGGTTGGTCGGAGGGTTCGCAACCCCGTTGTAGGTAATGTTGCTTGCCGTAACCCCGCCACCCAACAGGATGTCCTGAACCAATTGCTGGGGGGTCAACGTGTTGTCCGTAACGACCTGAGCGTGCGTCAATTGAAGCACGAGAGCTGTACCGAGGATCAGTGGTAATCGAAGATTCATGGCCTGTTCGGTAGCGTAGAGAATGGAAAAATAAGGGTTCCGATCGGAACAGATGACCATGGGAACCGCTGAAAGGTTGCCCCGATACCTGGAAGACCCCTGCCGTTCGCACGGGCCTATCTTTGGCCGCACACCTTAACACACCGAAATTGAAGGCTATAGACACATACATCCAGGCAAATGAGGAACGTTTCCTGAATGAACTTCTGGACCTCCTTCGCATACCCAGTGTAAGTGCTGACGCCAAGTATAAAGGCGATGTGGCACGATGCGCGGAAGCGGTGAAGACCCGCCTCGTGGAAGCCGGGTTGGACAACGTGGAAGTCTGCGCCACAGCGGGTCACCCTATCGTATATGGGGAAAAGATCGTGGACCCGAAAAAGCCGACCGTCCTGGTCTATGGCCACTATGATGTGCAGCCCCCTGACCCGATGGACCTATGGGACAGTGGTCCTTTCGACCCGGTGATCAAGGACGGCATGATCTACGCACGCGGCAGTGCCGACGACAAGGGCCAGTTCTACATGCATGTGAAGGCCATCGAATCCATGATGCGGAACGGTGGTCTCCCATGTAACGTGAAGGTGATGATCGAGGGGGAGGAGGAAGTGGGGAGCGACAATCTGGGTCTGTTCGTTGCCTCCAACAAGGAAAAACTCAAGGCGGACGTGGTCCTGATCAGTGATACAGCCATGATCGCCAATGATGTGCCGAGCATCAATACCGGCTTGCGAGGACTGAGTTATGTGGAAGTGGAGGTGACCGGACCGAACAGGGACCTGCATAGCGGGGTCTACGGCGGAGCAGTTGCCAACCCGATCAATGCACTCTGTGAAATGATCGCCAGCCTGCACGACGCGGACCGCAAGGTGAACATTCCCGGATTCTACGATGCGGTGCGGGAACTGAGCAGTGACGAGCGCAAAGCCTTGGCCGAAGC
>JAHEFL010000148.1 GCA_024640205.1 Flavobacteriales bacterium
CATTGTACAGGGCGATGGGTTCCCTACCCCGGAACTCCAGCAAGCCATCATCCCAGCTACCCGCCCAAGCATGGTCAGGGTCGTTAGGGTCCACCACCACGGCCATGATGTCCGTAAGTGCTTCACCATGATCGTTGGCACCCTGCATGAGCGGAGAATTCTCTATCGTGCTCGAACGCCAGGTCGCGTTCACGAAGTTGTGAACGCCATCTTTCCTGAACTTGTTGGACCAGTTCCCCTCCACCGCACCCGTGGCCACATAGAGCGCTCCATCGCTCATATCCATGCGGTAGGCACTGGCATTGAACGGGCCGTTCACGAGAATGGTGGTCCCACTTGTGAATCCGGTGGCTTTTACCAAACCGCGATCCTTGTCCGCAACCCATACGTACCCGAAACGCGAGCCCACGGCCCGGCTGGGTCGCACAGCTCCCTGCTCGTATTCATACTGGAAAGAGACTTCCGTAAGGTCCTGGTCATAGCGATGGATGTCCCATTCATGCGCTACCGTGAGAAGCTGTCCGTTCGGAGATACGTCAAGATCCAGGTTCTTTCGGCCGTAGAGGGGTTCATAGCGCTCGAAGACCTCCTCGTTCCCGAGTACAAGCAAGGTGTCCGGCACATCCAGCCCAGCATTGTAATTCAGGATCAGATCACCGCCGAATGTTACCACTTCGTTGAACGGACCGTTCACCATTGCAGATGGCAGATCGTTCCTTCGGCCCCAATTGCTGAATGCCGCCAGGTTGGGCGCATAACGGTATGCGGTTATGAGACCGGAGTTCGTCGCGGCATAGATCGAATCACCTCTGAACGCGACCCCGTTCACCCTGACCTGTGACCCACCTGGACCGATCAGCCAGGTATCTCTCACCTCTCTCCTCCGCATGTCCACCACCACGATGCCGAACCCACATCCCAAATAAGCGAGGTCCCCATCCATTGTTGCGGAGTACACGGTCTTATTCCCCAGCAGGCTGCTCCGTTTGATATCCGCCATGTTGTAGGATCGGTCCCCTTGCAGCAGGTCGAGATTCCCATTGGAATAATAAACCAACAGGCTGCCAAGGCTTTCATTCCACGTGATCCCCTGGATGCCGACATCGCTTAGAGCGTTCACCTTCGTGAGCCTGGTGATCTCACCCCCTTGGATGACGTACCGGAACATCCCGTTGACCGAGGCGCAGTAGACATGGTCACCGCCTTCCGCCACAGCAATGGCATTGCGATATGGGAAATGATCACGCCACTCCCCGATGGCCTGGCCGTTCTGGGCCTGGGATGAACCAGCCAAAGCGGCAAAGGCGCACACGATGATCAATGATCGTAAGAACGTCATGGTTTGTTGAAGAGCAATGTCCCTAACGCACGAAGGGCAACATTGGTATGGACCAAGGTAAGGAGGGCCATCGTTGGGTTCGTCCGGATGCTTTCAAAAGACGAAGCGCCTTCCATTTCGAAGGCGCTTCATTGATCGAGGTCGCGTGCGGATTCGAACCGCAGTAGCAGCTTTTGCAGAGCTGTGCCTAGCCACTCGGCCACGCGACCCTGAGCGGTGCGCGAAGATAGGGTCTCCCGGACTATCCTTCCAGTGTATAGACCACGTGGTCCACGGCGCCCGCTACGGGCGGATGTTCTTTCACCACGCGGATCCGCCAGCGATGATCGCCATCCCATTCCGCTTTCAGCGCGTTCAGGATCCGGCGCGCAACATGCTCGATCAAGTTCGCGCGTACCGCCATTTCCTTTCGCACGATGCCTGTGACGCGGCCATAATCAATGGTGTCCGCTAGCTTGTCGCTTTCCTCGGCCACGGCCAGGTTTCCTTCGACCGAAACATCGACCCTGAAATGCCCTCCGATGCGGCCTTCCTCCGCGAGACAGCCGTGGTAGGCATAGACCCGGATCCCGTTCACCTCGATCAGTCCCATGTCTTGCTGAGTTCCAGTCCATGCTCCAGCCTGGTCATGACCTCATCACGACCCAGCAAGGCGCTCACATCGAACATGCCGGGCCCCTGCATTCTCCCTGCTACGAATAAGCGAAACATCGGCATGACCTGTCCGATCTTCATGCCTTGTTCATGCAGCATTTCATTGAATGCTTTTTCCACCTCGGCCGACACAAGCAAGGGTTTGGATCCCAGACGATCCATGAAACTGCGCAAGGCCCCTCCGGTCGCCGGTTTCCATCGCTTCCTTGCTTCGGCCAGGGCTTCTTCGTTCCCTTTCAGGGGTGAGCCCGTGGTGAACAGATAGGTCCCTTCCAGCATGTCGTCCACAAAGGTCGCCCGCTCCTTCAGCAGGACCACTGCTGCTGTTGCTCGCTCCACTGACGTCACTATCCCTTGCTCTTCGAGCCTCTCCTTCAATGCGGCCCCGAGCTCTGCATCGGGCCTCATCCGCAGATACTGCTGGTTGAACCAATCCGTTTTTGCCGGATCGAACCGAGCTCCACCCTTGTGGACGCGCCCCAGGTCGAAGTAGTTCACCATCTCCGCCATGGACATGATCTCCACATCTCCACCGGGATTCCAGCCCAGCAGCGCGAGCATGTTCACGAAAGCCTCCGGATAATACCCCCGCTCGCGATATCCGCTGCTTTTCTCCCCGCTCACAGGATCCACCCAATCCAGCGGGAACACAGGGAAGCCCAGTCGATCACCGTCGCGCTTGCTCAGCTTCCCGTTCCCGTCCGGCTTCAGGATCAATGGCAAATGGGCGAAAACAGGACGCTCCCAGCCGAATGCCTCGTAGATCAATACATGCAGTGGTGCGCTTGGCAGCCATTCTTCTCCCCGGATCACATGCGTGATCTTCATCAAATGGTCATCCACGATGTTCGCGAGGTGATAGGTCGGCATGCCGTCGCTCTTGAACAGCACTTTATCATCAATGTTACTGGTATGTACCACCACCCATCCGCGTATCGCATCCTCGAACCGCACCTCCTCGTGCCTTGGCACTTTCAGCCGAATCACATACGGCTCGCCTTGCTCCAATTTCTTTTGTACGTCATCCGCACTGAGCGAAAGGCTGTTCCTCATGTGCTCCCGCGTTACGGAATTGTACGCCGGCGCGGCCACACCGGCGGCCTTCGATCGTTCGCGCATGGCTTCCAGCTCCTCGCTCGTATCAAAGGCGTAGTAAGCCTTGTCCTTGGCGATCAACTCCTCCGCGTAGTGCCGATAGAGCTCCTTCCTTTCACTTTGCCTGTAAGGTCCGTCCGGACCCTCCTTCCATGGGCTTGCGTCGAGCTCCAGACCACACCACTCCAACGATTCCTTGATGTATTCTTCCGCACCGGCAACGAATCGGCCTTGATCCGTATCCTCGATACGGAGAAGGAATTCCCCGCCATGCTTACGGGCAAAGAGGTAGTTGTACAAAGCAGTTCTTACCCCTCCCATATGAAGGGGACCCGTAGGACTCGGTGCGAATCGGACTCTGACGCTCATGGTAACCGGATGGACCGCGGACCCCAACAGGCCAGCGAGGCCGCGAAGGTAACCGGGGCCTGCCATCCCGGATAGTGACCGCCTGCGGCCTACTACATTCGCAGGACCACGCCATGGCCGCGCCAAAGCTTTCCGTTGTGATGACCCTGTACAACAAGGGGTCATTCGTGGAAGAAGCGGTGAAGAGCGTGCTGGAGAACAGTTTTCGCGACCTGGAGCTGATCATCGTGGACGATGGAAGTACGGATGACGGATCTCACCGCGTTGCCGACGTCGAGGACCCGCGTATTCGACTGATACCATCAGGATCAAATACGGGTAGGGGTGCGGCGGCCAACCGTGGCTTCATAGCCGCCACAGGGAAATACGCCGCCATTCTGGATGCGGATGACATTGCCCACAAAGACCGGTTCACCAAACAGGTGGAATACCTGGATGCACACCCCGAAGTGGGCGCATGTGGAAGCTGGGCCAGGATCATTGGTTCGCGGGAGCATATTGCGAAATGGCCTGAAGGCGATGCGGATGCGCGCGCACAGATGATCTTCGAGGACCCCATGCTATATGGAGCGACCATGTTCCGCATGTCCGTGGTGAAGGAGCATGGGATCCGGTGCAGGGAGGATTGGAGAAGGCCTGGCATGGATTATCTGTTCCTTTTGGAGGTGGCGAAACACACCAGGTTGGCGAATCTGCCAGAAGCTCTGACCAGTTATCGGATCGGTCCGAATAATTTCCTGCATGGCAGGGACATGATCGATGATCGGTCTCACACCTTTGCTGAAGCATTCGGGATCCTGGGCATTCCCGCATCCAAGGAGCAGGTGGACCTTCACCTGATGTTCAACAGACAGTTCGCTGATGAACCGCGCCCATCCTCGGTCCGGGCCTTGTTCTCCTGGGCTGCGTCCCTGAGGGCCTGGAACAGGAGCCATGGACGTTTTCCTCATGAACGCTTCGAAGCGCGGCTCGATCACGATCTGTCCCGGTTGTTCTATGTATTCGCCGATCGCTGGCCAATGTGTGCCTTGGAGCATCTCAGGCTTGCCGGCGGATGGCCGGGCGGACGACTGCTCTATCTCCTGAAAACCAATATCAAGGGTCCTGCAAAGGTTTGATGTGATCGGTTTTCCCGATACCCCTCCCGGTTGCTGGGCGCGTCGCTCCCGCCGATTACCTTTCCGTTCATTCAACGAACTCAGCTCATGGGCCTATCGCTACGTTCCTTCCAGTGCGCACTCCTTGCGTTCCTTATTCCAGTGGGCAATGCAACGGCCCAATGCGATGGATGCTCCATTGATACCGGATGCACGGCGGAACCGGCTTTCCCGACCCTATGTCCGATGACCCCCCCGGACGCCACGGTCGGTGCGTACTACACGACGGATATCACCTTTTGGTTGCCCCCATCGTTCGTGGACCCGGGCTCCGGTGCAACGGTCTCATTCCAACAAATGACCATCACAGGGATTGCTGGTCTACCCTTTGGGATCGACATGACCCCGAGCGAGCCTTCCGGCGTGTATTATCCGCAGCAATCCGAATATGGCTGCGCGCGCTTGTGTGGTACTCCACTAGGTGCTGGGTCTTTCCCAATTACCATCAACATCCTGGCCTCGGTCATGGTAAGCGGTATTTCCATCGACGTACCACAGCAATTCTCCATCGTCCTCGACGTGCTTCCCGGTAGTAGCTCGAACAACGGATTCACCTTTTCGCCGACAACGGGATGCGGAAGCGTGACGGCCACTTTTGAGGCCCTGATCGACGCTGACCCACAGCCCACGACCTGGCTATGGGACTTTGGGAACGGCAATACCAGCATCCTCGATCTTCCCCCTCCGCAGACATTCACGGGACCCGGATCCTATGTGATAACCCTGGGAACGACGATCGGGGGTCATGTGCTGAATTCCGTTTCCGTGACCGGCGTGAACGGCAATTGGTGCGGTGATGTGGAGGAGCCGAACCTGCCACTGGTGGGCTGTACCGGATCACCCGACCTGTACTTCGTTCTCACCGATGCGAGCGGAGGAACAGTAACATCGTCCACATTCGATAATACGACCACCGCGACATGGGATGACCTTGGGATCGTCTTGAACAATGCCCCCTACTCCATCGCATTCTATGATGAGGATGTCATCAGCCAGAACGACCTGCTGGGTACATACAACATTCCAGCGAACGGCGACGGGACCTACTTCATTAACGTGGCCGGCGGGACCACCGGAAGCCTGAGCATCGATCTGGAGGATCTGCAGTTCTTCCTTGATCAGGACACATTGGTCGTATTCC
>JAHEFL010000149.1 GCA_024640205.1 Flavobacteriales bacterium
CACCGATCACGTTCATGATCACCTCCTTATAACCACCAACGGTTCCCTCGCTAACATCCACGACCTCCACCTTCCAGCCCTTTCCTTCCGCATACCGGCTGTACATTTTATATAGATCACCCGCAAAAAGACTGGCTTCGTCACCCCCGGTCCCAGCACGGATCTCCATGGTGCAATTGCGCGCATCGTTCGGGTCCTTGGGGACGAGCATCATGCGCACCTCCTCATCCATGGCTTCCAGGGATGCTCGGAGTGAATCCCGCTCCGAGCGGGCCATTTCGAGCACCTCAGCGTCCTTCTCCACACGGAGCATTTCCTCCGCTCCGGCCAGATCTTCCACGAATTTGCGGTAGCGATGGAAAGCCAGATCGATGGGTTCCAATTCCCGGTAGCTCCGGTTCAATTCGACGAACCGTTTCTGATCCGAAATGACGGACGGGTCCGCCAATTGCTTACCGATCTCTTCGCGTCTATCGTGCAGGGCCGCAAGCTTGTTCAATAGGCTGTTCATAGGGTGCCCGCCGTTCCTATGCGGTATAGTTGAACGTGCCGAACGGCGTGTAAAGGACCACCTCCTTCTTGTGCGAATCCTCCACCCTGCCGATCACTTGCGCGTCCACACCGAATTGTTGGGAGATCGCGACGATCTCATTGGCGATGCTCTCCGGAACATAGAATTCCATCCGGTGGCCCATATTAAAGACCTTGTACATCTCCTTCGGGTCCGTCCCGCTCAATTCGTGTATGACCTTGAACAAGGGTGGAATGGGGAGCAGATCATCCTTGACGATACGGAGGGCATCCACGAAGTGCAGCACCTTGGTCTGCGCCCCACCGCTGCAATGCACCATTCCATGGATCTGCGACCGATGCTTCTTGAGTAACTCATGCACGATCGGAGCGTAGGTGCGAGTGGGAGAAAGAACCGCCCGACCAAGGTCCAACGAGGTGCCCTCCAAGGGATCCGTCAGCCGCGCCTTACCGCTGTACACCAATTCCTCAGGTAAATCCGGGTCAAAGGTCTCCGGATGATCATGGCCCGTGCGCTTGGCAAACACATCGTGCCGGGCACTGGTGAGTCCGTTACTACCCATTCCCGCATTGTACTCCGCCTCATAGGTGGCCTGCCCATAGCTGGCCAGACCTACGATCACGTCCCCCGACCGGATCCGGGAATTATCCACCACCTTATCCCTTCGCATCCGGCACACCACCGTGCTGTCCACTATCACGGTGCGGACCAGATCGCCAACATCCGCGGTTTCACCACCCGTACTGTGAATACCGATGCCCAGATCACGCATCCGTTGGAGGAAGATCTCCGTCCCCTCAATGATTGCGGCGATCACCTCGCCGGGAATGATCCTCTTGTTCCGACCGATGGTACTGCTGAGCAGGATACCGTCCGTCGCGCCCACGCATAGCAGGTCATCCAGGTTCATGACGATCGCATCCTGCGCTATGCCATGCCAAACCCGGATATCACCGGTCTCTTTCCAATAAGCATAAGCCAGGGAGGACTTCGTCCCCGCGCCATCCGCATGCATGACGATGCAGTGGTCCTTGCTGCCGGTCATCCGATCCTCCACGACCTTACAGAAGGCCTTGGGGAACAAGCCTTTATCCAGTGATGCAATGGCCTTATGGACGTCCTCCTTTGAAGCCGAGACACCGCGCTGCTCATATCTCGACGTGCCTGATGTGCTCATGGATCGGAACGGTGGATAAAGCTGCTGGGCCGCTGTACAAAAAAGAAGAGCATCCCGACGTCCGGGATGCTCTTCGATATCCGTTCATTGCTAATTGTTCTGTGGAGGGGCAACGCCGTTCTCCTTGGGAACAAAGTCATAGCTGAGCACCTTCATTTCCGTACGGCGGTTCTGCTGGTGCGCAGCTTCCTGCTCCTCCTTGGTCTTCATCTTGTTGATCTCCGCATCGGTGATCCTTAGCACCGACTCTCCATATCCCTTGGGCACCATGCGCGCCGGATCGATACCGCGGCTTACCATATAATTCACACAGCTCTTCGCCCTGTTCTGTGAAAGGGTCATATTGTAGGCATCCTTACCACGGGAATCAGTGTGCGCCCTCAACTCAATGATCAAGGTCGGGTTATTCACCATCACGTCGTAGAGATATTCCAAGGAATCCTTGCCAGCCTGGGTCAATGCGAACTCGTCGAACTCATACTGTACCTCAGGAAGGCTGATGATCTCATCAATGAACGGCTGCAGGAGATACTCTTTCACGAAGGTGGTGCTCTCACTTAACCCCACTGTCGTGATCTGGTCGTTCACTACCAGATACCCTTCCTTTTCAGCAAGTATCGTGTAGCTGGTGTTCTCCTTGATGAATCGCCCTGTACCACTTTCAATGAATTCAAAGCCACCATTGTCATCGCTGATCGCGCTGAAATTGCTTCCGTCCGTTCCGACCACGCTCACAGTGGCACCTGGCAATGGTTGCTGCGTCTTCTTGTCGAACACGGTACCCTGCAACGCGAACTCCATATCCGGCAGGTAGAACCTCCAGATGTCATCCTGCCCGTTCCCTCCAGGGCGGTTCGATGTGAAGAATCCACGCTCCTCCTCACCGTCGAACACGATGGCGAAGTCATCGTGTGCACTGTTCAATGGGGATTTCAGATTCTCTGTCGCTCCCCAAACCATGTCACCGGTAGGCTCCGAGCGGAACATATCCATGCCTCCCATACCAGCGTAGCCATTGGAAGCGAAATACAAGCTGCCATCCTGCCGCACGAACGGAAAGAGTTCCGCCTTCGGGGTATTGATATCAGGGCCAAGATTCACAGGCTGGCCAACGGGCTTGCCCTCCTCGTTCAGTTTCACGACATACAGGTCCATGCCGCCTTTGTGGCCGGCCAGCTTGATGTTGCTCGCAAAGACCATATAACCATCGTTCGGAGCAATGGTCGGGTGCCCCACGGTGGTCGTATCATCCTTTCCAACATTGGCCTTCAAAGCCAGCATTTCCGGTTCAGCGTAGTTGTTCCCCACCTTTTTGCTCATCCAGATATCGCAACCATACACCTTCTTCTTCTCCATCGGGCAGCGCGTGAAGTACATGATCGTCCGCGTACTATTGAACGCGGCACCACCTTCATTCCCGAAGCCATTGATGCTGGAAGGCAGTTTCACCGGCTCGCTCCATTTGCCGAGACGGTCCCGGGTGCTGGTGAACAGGTCGCTGAAATTCTCCCCCAGGATCTGGTCCGTTTCCGTTCCGGTAGCCGCCTGTCGCGTACTGCTAAAGACCACGGTCTGGTTATTCTTATCCGCGAACGTCGGCGCGAAGTCGTACTGCGGTGTATTGAGCAGGACCTCCGGGTCCACATTGTATCGCGTTGGACTTTCCTGCCATTTGAGGGCCATTTCGCAGGAAGCCAGAGCGGCATCCGTCCGCATGTCGTTCGGTTTCTTCTCCTTGTACCGGTTGAATGCTTCGATGGCTTCAGCATATTTCCCTTGCTGACGTCTTGTCTCAGCCACCCAGTAATAAGTCACAGGGTCCTGGTGCTGCGCTTTGATCGCCTTATCGTACCAAACCTCGGCCTGTTGCATGTCACCAAGCATACGGTAACTCTCCCCGACCTTGAAAATGAGCTCGGCCTTTTCACTGGGGGTCTTCTCCACCGTATATGCCTTTTTGTACAGCTCAATGGCATTGAAGAAATAGCCTTTGGCATAGGCCTCATCGGCCTCTTCCGCCAATTTGCTCTGAGCTATGGCCGCGGTAGCGAACAAACCGAGGGCCATGCAGGCCAGGAACTTCCGTATGATCATCTGGTGCAGGATGGGTATGGTCCGATGGTTCAGGTCCGGGCGAAGATAAGGAGTTCCCTGAATGACAATAGGCCGCAATAAAAACAGCAAAAGAGGCCGATCAGCCTCTTTTGCCATGGAACGGAAAGACCGGAAGGAGCTATCGCGTGAAGAGCAACTCCCGCATCTTGGGAAGGGGCCATAGACCATCATCCACCAACAGTTCCAATTTGTCGCTTTCATAGCGGATCCGGTCCAGGTAGGGTTTCACCTTGTCGCAGTAAGCGATGGCCTTGTCCCGGACATCCTCAATACGGTTCGCCTGCCGACGCGCCTCGATCATCTCATCCACGAGCGTCATGATGGCCGTGATACGCGCGCTGATCTCTTCGATCAGTTTCACCTGGGTGGCACTTGCCACTTCAGCCTTCTTGCCTGACAACACCTCCTTGATACCCCGCACATTTTCCAACAAGCGGTTCTGGTAACTGATGGCCGTTGGAACGATGTGGTTCTTGGACAGGTCACCAGCCACCCTGCTCTCGATCTGGATCTTGAGCATGTAGTTGTGAAGCTCGATCTCGTGCCGGGCATCCACTTCCACCTCGCTCAGCACTTCCATCTCCTTGAAGAGCCTCTTTGTTTCCTTCCTCGTCCACACGTCAAGGGCACGCGGTGTATCCTTCACATTGCTCAATCCGCGCTTCTTCGCTTCGACCACCCATTCCTCACCGTAACCGTTGCCTTCGAACCGGATCTTCTTGCTCCGGGCGATGAGATCCCGAAGCACGCGCAGGATGGCCTCATCCTTCTTTGTACCCTTCCCGATCAGCAGATCGACCTCGATCTTGAATTTCCTCAGCTGATCCGCCATGATGGTATTGAGCACCGTCATCGGACCTGCACAGTTGGCACTGCTTCCCACCGCGCGGAACTCGAACTTGTTCCCCGTGAAAGCGAAGGGACTGGTCCGGTTGCGATCCGTGTTGTCCAGCATCACCGCTGGGATGCGACCGATATCCAGCTTCAGTTCGGTCTTCAATTCGGGGCTCATCTTGCTCTTCACATTCTTCTCCAGTTCATCCAGCAGACCGGATAGATGCTCACCGATGAAGACACTGATGATCGCAGGAGGTGCCTCATTCGCACCGAGCCGATGATCGTTCCCGGCACTCGCGATGCTGGCTCGCACCACATCCGCATGGTCATGGATGGCTGCGATGGTGTTCACGAAAAAGGTGAGGAATTGGAGATTTTCCTTGGGTGTTCTTGCCGGTTTCAACAGGTTCTTTCCGGTATCTGTCGCCAGGCTCCAGTTGTTGTGCTTACCGCTACCATTCACCCCTGCGTAGGGCTTCTCATGAAGCAGCACACGGAAGTCATGCTTCTGAGCCACCTTTTCCATGATGTCCATGAGCAGGACATTATGGTCCACCGCAAGATTCATTTCTTCGAAGACCGGCGCGCACTCGAACTGGTTCGGGGCGACCTCATTATGCCTCGTCTTCACTGGTATTCCGAGCATCAAGGCCTCGGTCTCGAAGTCGCGCATGAACGCCCGAACGCGATCAGGAATACTACCGAAATAATGATCCTCCAATTGCTGACCCTTGGCCGGGATGTGACCGAACAAGGCCCTGCCGGTCATCATGATGTCAGGACGGGCTACGAAAAGCGCTTTGTCGATGAGGAAATATTCCTGCTCCCAGCCCAGGGTGGTCACCACCTTTTTCACATCCCTGTCGAAATACTGGCATACTTCCGTCGCCGCCTCATCCACCGCTCTGATGGCCCGTAGCAACGGCATTTTATAATCGAGCGCCTCGCCCGTGTAGCTGATGAAGATGGTGGGGATGCACAGGGTGCGACCAATGACGAATGCGGGGCTGCTCGGGTCCCATGCAGTATACCCACGCGCTTCGAAGGTGTTGCGAATGCCTCCGCTGGGGAAACTGCTGGCA
>JAHEFL010000150.1:0-5048 GCA_024640205.1 Flavobacteriales bacterium
CGCACGTATGCGCTCGGCCAACGCTGCATCGACGACCGGGTTCTTGAAGAAACTCCCCGCGTTACCGATCAGGGCAGGGTCGGGCAGTTTGCTTTGACGTATCGCGATCACAGCATTGCTCACATCCTTGATCGTGGGCTGCTCGACACCCATCCTGTCCAATTCCTCCTGAAGGTTACCGTATGTGGTACGTAACACGTGCGGCGCTTTGCTCAATCGGAAGGTTACGTTCATGATCACGAAGTGGTCGCGGCCATCCCTCTTGAAGTAGCTTTCCCTGTATCCGAACGCACACGCGGACCTATCGAATGTGACGAGTTCCCCGTCCGAACGTCGGATCGCTTCCAATGAGTGGAACACGTCCTTGATCTCCACACCGTACGCTCCAATGTTCTGCATCGGGGCAGCACCGACCTTTCCCGGTATCAGTGAAAGATTCTCCACACCGCCCCATCCATGCTCCACGCAGTACATTACGAAGCTGTGCCATGGAACCCCGGCGCCTGCCCGCACCCAGATATGCTGATCGTCCTCACGAACCAGGTCGATCCCCGGTACTTCGTTCAGCAGAACGGCACCCTTCAGATCCCCGGTAATGAGCACATTGCTCCCGCTTCCAAGGATCAGCACAGGTAGTCCCGCCAACTCCGGAGCTTTCAGCAGCGTGCGTAATTGACCGGCGTCATGGAAGCGGGCCAGGACATCCGCATGTGCCCGGATGCCGAACGTGTTATGCGCGCTCAGGTCTGCGTTGCGGATGATCTGCATGGATCGCTCTAGGGATGACGGCAGGCAAGTTTACTCCGAGCCCCACATTACTTTCGGCACGCCTGTGAATGCTTGTCCACAGGTGCATGATCGCATCGCATGTCCAGCGTACGCCACGCCATCGTCTGTGTGACCAATGACCTGAGCACGGATAACAGGGTCCATCGGACCTGTATGGTCCTGCAGGAAGTGGGATACGAAGTCCTCTTGGTGGGGCGCAGGTTGCCTGGAGCGCAGCCATTGGATAGACCGTACCGCACCCTTCGGATGCGACTCCTCTTTCGGACCGGAGCCCTGTTCTACGCCGAATATGATCTGCGACTGTTCTTTCTCCTGCTCTTCTCGCGTGCATCCCTGATCGTCGCGAATGACCTGGACACCCTGCCAGCGGCCTATCTCGGAGCGTTTGGAAGGACCTTGGTCTATGACACGCACGAGTTCTTTACCGAGGTGCCGGAACTGTTGGACAGACCGTTCGTGCGCAGTATCTGGCTGACCTTGGAACGCTGGATATTCCCCCGTCTTGAGTACATCGTTACGGTCAACAAGAGCATAGCCCGGGCCTACGAGCAGCGCTATGGCAAACAACTTCTGGTGGTGCGGAACATTCCGATGCCGCGTGACCTGGGTAGGCTGCCATCACGAGAGGAACTTCGTTTGCCCACTGACCGGTTCATTCTTGTTCTGCAGGGAAGCGGGATCAATGTGGAACGTGGTGGGGAGGAGGCCGTGCTTGCCATGCGTGAACTTCCCGATGCGCTGCTGCTTCTGATAGGTGGCGGTGACGCTTGGCCGATCCTGGAAAAGCTCGTCGTGGAAAATGCGTTGGAGGATCGAGTGAGGATGCTGCCTCGCATGCCCTATGAGCGGATGATGCAATACACGAGCAATGCGGATCTGGGCCTATCCCTGGACAAGGATACCAACCTGAATTACCGGTACAGCCTTCCCAATAAGTTGTTCGACTATTTCCGGGCGGGGATCCCGGCATTGGTGAGTGACCTGCCGGAGGTGGCCGGGGTTGTTCGTGAGTATGGCGCTGGTATCGTGATCGGCAAGGTCGATCCCGCCTTGATCGCGTCCAACGTGCGCGCATTGATGGGCGATCCTGTGCGCTATGGGGCACTCCGTGAAAAGGCTATTTTCGCGGCCTCCACACTCGATGGGGAAGGAGAAAAAGAGGCGCTACTTGGGCTCTTTCGATCGCTTGGCTGACCAACACCTTCATATCGTAAGTTTCGATGTGCCTGCTCCGCCGGATTACGGTGGCGTGATCGATGTGTACTACAAGGCCAGGGCCTTGGCTGAGATCGGGGTCAAGGTGCACATGCACTGCTTCCACTATGGCCGTTCCAAGGCTAAAGAGTTGGAGAGCTTTTGTCACAAGGTGTACTACTACCCCCGCAAATTGGGGAAGCTGCAATTGCTGAACAGCCTGCCGTACGTAGTGGTGAGCCGTCGCAGTGAGGACCTGGTGGATCGATTGATGCAGGATGCTCATCCCATTCTGTTCGAAGGCTTGCATTGCTGTTTCCATTTGGGCGACCCCCGATTGCATGGCCGAAAGCGCTTGGTGCGCTCGCATAATGTGGAACATGATTATTACGCTGCGCTGGCTAAGGCTGCGAGCAGCGCCTTCCGCCGGACCTACTTCCTGAATGAAGCACGAAAACTCCAGCGTTTTGAACCGGTCCTGAGCGAGGCGGATCGCATTCTTGCCATTTCACCGAAGGACCAGGAGTATTTCGATGGTCATTTCCATCATGTGACGCATGTTCCCGCTTTCCATGCAGTGGACAAAGTGAATGTTCCTGATGGGATCGGCGACTATGCATTTTACCATGGCGCCCTCGGTGTGCCGGAAAATGATCAGGCCGCCCTGTATCTGGTGAACAAGGTGTTCAACGGCCTCGATGTGGAACTGATCATCGCGGGTAGTGATGCCAGTTCGGAGCTTCGGAGGGCCGTGGGAAAAGCTTCCAATGTGGAATTGCGGGAGGACATCGGCACGGAGGCCATCCATCGGCTCGTTCGCGAGGCTCAGGTGAACGTGCTGCCGACTTTCCAATCCACAGGGATCAAACTCAAACTCCTGCTTTGTCTTTTCACAGGGCGCCATGTTGTTTGCAATGGGCCCATGGTGGAAGGCTCAGGGCTGGCGGAACTATGCCATGTTCACAATGATCCGCGTGGCATGCAACTGAGCATCCTGTCGTGCATGGCCTCCCCGGCGAACGGGCAAGCATTGGAGAAACGAGTGAGCATATTGGAGGAACGCTTCTCCAATAAGCGGAACGCACAGGTCATACTGGACCTTTTGAAGTGAACCGGAACGGCGATCTTATGGATAAGGAGCGCACCCGAATGCTAGCTCCGGATACGTCAAACGGTCGCGCCCGCTGCTGATAGCTCCAGCAGCTTTCCGTTCTCCGAGCGTACTACCCGGGTATTGAATTTCTTCATGTGGGTGTAATCGTGCGTGGCCATGATCACGCACCGACCGCTCCGACTGATATCGAACAACAGATCGAGGATCTCCTCCGTGGTTTCGGGATCCAGGTTTCCTGTAGGCTCATCCGCCAAGATCAGCTCCGGGTCGTTCAGGAGCGCCCTCGCAACGCTTACACGCTGTTGCTCTCCTCCACTCAGTTCATGCGGCATTTTGTAGCCCTTGTTCGCCAAGCCCACCTTTTCCAGAACCTGCTGGATCCGTTCCTCCATCCGTGTTCGTTCCTTCCAGCCGGTAGCCTTCAGGACAAAGAGAAGATTCTCGTTCACCGTCCGGTCGGTCAATAGCTGGAAGTCCTGGAACACGATACCGATCTTTCTTCTCAGATGTGGTATCTGGTTCCGCTTCAATTTCGAGAGGTCGAACCCGCAAACGTGACCTTCGCCCTCCTTCAGGGGAAGATCCCCGTACAGTGTGCGCATCAGGCTGCTTTTTCCACTTCCCGTCCGTCCGATGAGGTAGAGGAACTCGCCTTTGTTGACGGTGAAGTCCACGCTGTCCAGGATAAGGTTCTCGCGCTGGAAGATCCTTACGCCGTGCAACTGAATGATGGGAGCGTCGCTCATGATCCGGAGAGGGGGGTGATGGTCTGATCGGCATCAAAGGTCAAAATTTCCTGAGTAAGGATCACGTTCAAGAGCAGCCATCGGATTGATGAGCACGGATCGACCCCCTTCGGTACTTGTCGACGGGTCCGCTCTGCGCACGGCACGATGATGGCACGGCACGTGAACACCGGCGCGTGGATAAGTCCGGTGTGAATGGCTCGAGGACCCGAGTACGCCCACGGAACTTTGATCGCTTGATGGAGACCCGATCACCCATGGACCTGGGACGCAGGTTCTTGACCTTCGCAGCCCTATTGGCGATGGCATTGCCAGGTTTGGCGCAGCGCCCTGCACACTATGATCAGGCGAACGCCGATCTGGTCAACGCAATGGACCTCTATTCCAAAGCGAAGTACGGAGCTGCGGCCTACGAGCTGGAGCGGGTCGTTGAGCGCATCAAGGACCCACATGATGGGAACAGGGTACACGCGGAGTATCACCGTGCCATGTGTTCTGTGCGTTTGTTCAATAACGATGCTGCGCACCGCCTTCAAACGTTCATCAACGAACATCCCGAGAGCCAATTCGTTCCTGCGGTCCGCTTCGAGCTGTTCAAGTACGCCTTCGCCAAGAAGAAGTGGAAGGACGTCATCTCATGGAGCGAAAAGGTGGACCGCTTCAGCCTGGAACCTGAGGATCTGGAGGAGTACCGATTCAAGCGCGGTTACTCTTTTTTCCAGACGGATGATCGGGACAAGGCATTGGGTGAGTTCGTGGAGATCCAGGATGGGACGGGCACCTACGCGGCTCCTGCGTTGTACTATGCCTCGCATATCCACTACGAGCGTGGTAACCACGCGACAGCATTGACCGGGTTCCAGAAGCTGGAAAAGGATGAGAATTTCGGTCGTATCGTTCCTTATTACATCGCGGAGATCCTGTTTCTACAAGGGAAGTATGATGAGTTGGACCGCTATGTGAAACCCTTGCTCGAAGATCCGCAGAACGTGAAGCGGATGAACGAGATCAACCGATTGGCGGGGGAAGCGAATTACCGGAACGGGAAATTCGCGGAGGCCGTTCCATACCTGGAGAAAAGCGTACAGCGGGTGGGAGTGGAGCGCAGCGATAGGTACATTCTCGGATATGCTTACTACCGTTCAGGGGATTGCAAGAAGGCCCTCTCCGAATTCAACCTGGTGGCGAACGGGAATGACAGCATC
>JAHEFL010000150.1:5058-5742 GCA_024640205.1 Flavobacteriales bacterium
GCCACCTATCACATGGCGGATTGCTATCTGGATCTGAACGAGAAGAATTACGCCCGCAATGCTTTCCAAAAAGCCTATGAGCTGGGACATGACGCCAAGGTCACGGAGGACGCGTTGTTCCAGTATGCCAAGCTGGCTTATGAATTGAGCTTCGATCCGTATCACGAGGCGATCAATGCCCTGCGCAGCTACCTGCGCACCTACCCGAACACACCGCGAAAGGACGAGGCGTACGAATTCCTGCTCAATGTGTACCTGCGCACGAAGAATTATGAAGCGGCCCTGGAGGCACTGGATGAGATCGCGAGCAAGGACCTGCGCCTGAAGGAGGCTTACCAGAAGCTGGCCTTCGACCGTGGAGTGGAGCTCTATGAAGGCCGGCGATACGCTGATGCCGTGATGTTCTTTGAGAGGGCGCTGAAGTACCCCGTTTCCCCGGCGGTGAACGCACAAGCCCATTTCTGGATGGCCGAGTCCTACTATGGTGCCAATGATCTGAACGCTGCTCAACGGAAGTATGACGACCTGCGCAATTCTCCCGGATCCTACGCTACTGATCTGTACGAGCAGGCCGGATACGGCATGGGCTATACCTTCTTCAAGCAGGAACAATACGGGGAGGCCGCGACCGCTTTCCGTCGTTTCGTGGCCACGCGCAAGGGCGAACCCCGGCAGCGTACGGAT
>JAHEFL010000151.1 GCA_024640205.1 Flavobacteriales bacterium
CTTCCGTGCATATTACTTTACGACCGTGCCGGTGACGAGGATGTCGTCAATAACCGGAGCCGTATCGTTCACTCATTAATTCATGCGACCTGATGTAAGCAGAACGGTCCGATCGACCGAAGGATCACACACATCCACACCTTTCCCAGCAACAAGTCCGAACTTCGGCACCATGCCGGCCGAAGCGATCTTGGAGACCACCGAAATGGCCGAGCTGGCGGCGCGCTTCGTGAACAGCACCGGCCGCCACGTATTTCTGACCGGCAAGGCAGGTACGGGCAAGACCACCTTCCTGCACCAGCTCGCCGCCCGGACGCACAAGCGTTTCGTGATCCTGGCGCCCACCGGGATCGCCGCGCTGAACGCCAAGGGGGTCACCATCCATTCCCAGTTCCTGCTTCCGTTCGGCTCCTACATTCCGGAGCGCCAATTGCCGGCCGATGTGCCGGCCTACGGGAACTTCCATGATCGGGATACGCTGACGCGGCGTCATCCGTTGAACGCATTGCGCCGCAATGTCCTGCGCCAGTTGGATCTGCTGGTCATCGATGAGGTGAGCATGCTGCGCGCCGACCTGCTCGATGCGATCGATCACCGGATGCGCAGCGTGCGCGGGGTGTATGACCGGTCGTTCGGCGGTGTCCAGGTCCTGCTGATCGGCGACCTCTTCCAGCTGCCGCCGGTGATCAAGGACGACGAGTGGAATGTCCTGCGACGCTGGTACAACGGTCCGCATTTCTTCGAGGCCAGGGTGATCAAGGAGGCGGGTTACGCGCACATCGAGTTGGACAAGATCTTCCGGCAACAGGATGCCAGCTTCATCGATATCCTGAACAACCTTCGGAACAATACGGTCACCATGGACGATGTGACGGTGCTGAACGCGCACTATCGCCCTGAGATCACGGATGCCGATCGGGAGGGCGTCATCACGCTGACCACGCATAATCGAAGTGCGGATGAGCTGAACCAACGTTCACTGGACAGGCTCAAAGGGGAAGCAAGATCATTCGTCGCCAAAGTTGAAGGGGATTTTACGCCGAACATGTACCCCGTTCTGGAGACCATTGAACTGAAGGTCGGGGCGCAGATCATGTTCATCCGGAACGATCAGGAGAAAGCCTACTTCAACGGCAAGCTGGCCCGGGTGACCTCCATCGCTGATGATGCGGTGAACGTGGAGATGATCGATGATGGCATACCCTATACACTGAAGAAGGAGACTTGGGAGAACAAGCGCTATGTGGTGGATGCGGTGACGAAAGAGCAGAAGGAGGACATTCTTGGGACGTTCGAACAGTATCCCGTGAAACTGGCATGGGCGATCACGGTGCACAAGAGCCAGGGGCTCACCTTCGACAAAGCCATCATTGATGTGGGCAATGCTTTCGCGCCCGGTCAGGTCTATGTGGCCCTATCACGGCTGCGCTCGCTGGAAGGGCTTGTCCTACGGACCCGCTTGGATCCCTCCGTGGTGAGCACGGATCGGGATGTTCAGGCCTTCAGTGAGAGGAGACTTTCCCAGCAGCCCTTGCCGCAGCAGTTGAAGGAGCAGCAGGGACATTACCTCCAAGCGGTGCTTATGAGCACGTTCGACCTGGGCGATATTGCGAAGAAGGTGGGTTTCGTGATGAAGGACCACAAGGAAGTGAACGAGTTCGAGGACGAGAGTATGCGGTCGGCATTGTCACGCTTGGCGGAACTTTTGCGTGCGGAGGAGGAGAATACGCGCACCTTTCAGGCCCAGCTGATACGCTTGCTGCAGGCGGACGAGCGGGAACTGTTGATGGAGCGGATCGGGAAAGGGGCATCGTACTATGGGGGTATGTTGCGCCGTAGCATGAAGGAATTGCTTCAGCACCTTGCGCAAGTGGAGCAATTGAGCCGCACCAAGGCTTATGGCGCACAGCTTCGGGAGATCGATGGGATGCTCGTGAAGAAGCTGGCCATGATCGGGAAGGCCGCATATGTCACGAACTGTATTTTGAAAGGAGAGGAGATCAGGCGACGATCCGATCTGGAGGAAGATCTGAGGGAACAGCGGAGCAGTCTGGTTGCCGAGATCTCGGAGTGGGCGATGAAGAACAAGCCGAAGACCTCGAAGAAGAGCGGCCGCACGCGGTCCGGTCGCAGCGAGGATGGGGTTTTTATACGCCCGACCGCGAAGGAGAAAAAACCCAAGGCTGCGAAAGGCGAGACCTATCGGAAAACGTATGCGCTACTGGGTCAAGGGAAGGACCTGGCCACGGTGGCTGCCGAACGTGAACTCACGTTGAGCACCATCGAAGGGCATGCGGCCAAAGGGATCGCTGCCGGGGAGGTGGAGATCACACAGGTACTCGATCCCGGGGATCGTGATCGGATGGCGAATTACATCAGGGAACATGTTGACGCGGGTACCAACGCTGTCCGGAGCCATTTTGATAATGCGTTCAGCTTCGGCCAGATCCACATGGTCCAGGCCTGGCTAAGAAGGCAGGAAGAGCAGGAAGAAGCCGGATAGTAGGGTTATCGCTGGAGCGTGACCCGTTGGACGGTCGGTCGAGCTTCCGGGCCATGCAACCGTATGAAATACACCCCGTTCGGTAGTGTTGACAGGTCGACCGTGCGACCGCGCGGCGGTATGGCGAGGACTCGATCACCTTGCGAATCGAACACTTCGGCCAGGGTGTAAAATGTGCCGGGGGCAAATTGGATGATGCCAGAGCTCGGATTCGGGAACATGCTTCCCCCCGGTAACCGTGGGTCTTGAACATCGGTGCTCAGGACCAGGTGGCAACCGGAGGTGTCCGAACAGAGGCCTTGTGTCACGATAACGGAGTAGCTCCCGTTCGTGGTCGGAACGAAGCTTTGTTCGATCGCTCCGGGTATGGCTGAGAAGCCATTATCGCAATCCACCCATTGGTAGCTGGCATCCGATGCCGATGCCATGAGCTCCGCACCGTTCAGGTTCACTACCGTATCCACCGGAAAGATCGTAAGGTCCACCGTGATCACGGAATCGCAACCGGCCATGTTCGGTATGGTATCCATGAAGATCCCGCTGTCCATCCAAAAGAGGCCGCTCGGTGAGATGTATTCCACGCATGCTTCCTCCGTGATCGAGGCTGTGCTTTCGTCGCAGTTGGACAGGATGGACACATTGAACTTCAGGTCGCTCTGGGCATAGGTGCTGCTGTTCGTGCCACCATAGAACAAGCGCCCGCCGGAATATGGATTACCACCGGAAAACGGGATCGCCAGACTCATGTCGAGTTCGAATGTCCGCTGGTCGAAATTCGCTACGGTAAGGGGTTCCGTCAGGTAGATCCGCAGGGCTTCGCCAGCCACGACCGCCGTTGGAGGATACGATTGTGTATGGATCGGCGTGCCGAGTACCGTACTGCCATTGAAGATCTCAAGTGTTCCTCCGACATTGGTGCCCGTCTCCGAGCAGAAGAGCTCCACGTACTCGATGATACCGGGACAGGTTGCGCGGAAGGATTGTCCGATCCGTTGGTTGGGGTCGTCGGTTTGAGGAGCGTTCGCGTTACCCACGATGCATTGACCGAACGAGGTGGACAACAGTGCTGTAAGGCAAAGGATAATGAACAGGAGCTTTTTCATGGCCCGTGCAAATTAGGAATACATGCGATCAGGCTTGATTTGCGATAAGTACTTCATGTTCCTATTCCAGGGTTTGAAAGGGGCGAAGGAAACGGGGGAACAGGTATGTTCTTGACGGGATGAAGTGGCGTCCCCGATCCATTTAACCTGGATCACCTTCCTCGAATATCCGTCATCCGTACTGGAAGCGGTTCCGACACAATTCAGGTCGTGATCAGGGACCCGTGAGACCGGGACGTTGATCACCACAACCACAGAACTCATGCCCGTTCATTGTGGGGGCGTTCCCGGTCGCCCGCCGCCTCGCCACTGGCTTGGGCCTGTCGGAAACCTTCAAATGAACAAGTGCAATATTCCTGTGATCCTCCTGCGTTCCACCAACCTTGTCGTTCCATCGGGTGATGATGCGCACGACCGCATGCGGAATGCAATTCCGCAGATCCACGAATTGATCGATCAACACTTTGACCCCACCAAGACATCCGCGGTAGCGACCATGGATCACGGTGTCGGTCACGGCTTGAACATCCCCGATCCGATCGATCTCCAGACCTGAGATCGCGTTCAGGTCCATTCCGATGTTTACGTTCTCATTGGAGCCATACACTTCCAGATCCACCAATACGAGGGGTTGGTTCTGCTCCATGCATCGCTTGAGTTCCTCCACCGGGATCCCTCCTTGTATCGCGCTGTTGGCGTCGATCATGGCAACTTCAATGTTCGATGTCGACCGATCATGATTCCCCGTTCTCATTCCGGCAACATGTGGTTCTCTTTCCTGCGTCCGTGATAGGCGTTCGGACAGCGCTGTCCCGATCAATAAAGGCCCATCACCTTGCGAGGCGCAAGGTCCAAAGGAGCCTGATGGTCGAACAAGCGTATTTATACGGGTTCTCTGTGGTCGGATAAATACGGGTGTGATTACGGACTTTATGTGCCACCTTCACAAATGCCTGAGGTGATCAGGTTCGGAATGCGAGGAACTCTTGTTCGGGTGACCGGAGGATTGGCGGGAGCACTGCTCCTGGTGTTGCCGTGGACTTCATTGAGCGCCCAGTGGGACCAGGATTCCTTATGGAGCGTATGGTTGGATGAGGGGAATAACGACACGGTCCGGCTCAAGGCCTTGAGCACCTTCACATGGTACGGATACCTGATGTCCGAGCCGGACAGTGCGTTCCACTATGGACAGATCATGTACGACTATGCGGCGAGCAAAGGCATGAAGCGCGAAATGGCCTACGCTCTCCGGGGGCAGGGTGTCTCATACAAGCTTCGCGACGAGAACAGCACGGCCCTTGACTATTTCCAACGCAGTATGGAACTGAGCGAGGAGGCGGATGATCTAGCCGGTGTAGCAGGATCACTGAACAACATCGGAATGATGTTCTTCGAGCAAGGTGACCTGCCAAGGGCTTTGGAGTACCATGGCCGCAGTTTGGAACTACGTACGCAGGTGAACGATGTTCTCGGCATCGGGGGATCGTTCAGCAACATCGGCCATGTTCATTTGGCGTTGGGTGACCTGGACAAGGCCATGGAAATGTACCGTCGTAGCATGAAGGTCTGGGAGGAGAGCGATTTCGATCAGGGCAAGGCGAATGCAGAGGGATACATCGGCAGCATCCATATGCAACGCAAGGAGTATGATCCGGCATTGGAGCATTTCACACGTAGTCTTGCACTTCATGAACTGGTGGATGATCGGCTGGACATGGCAAAGACCCTTACCAATATCGGCTTGGTGCATCTGGAGTTGGGTCAGCCCGCTATCGCATTGGTGAAGTGCAGGGAAAGCCTCGACAAGGCTGAGAGTTTCAAGAGCATCCTGGAGCAGATGAGAGCCTGCCAATGCTGCTACGGTGCGAGTAAGGCTCTTGGCGATAAGGTGCAGGCATTGCGTTATCTCGAGCGGGCGACCGCCCTGTCGGATAGCCTCCATTCCGAGGAGGTGTCCAAGAAACTTCAGCGATTGGAGTTCGCCCGGGCTTTCAGAACGGATAGCATCGCACGGGCTGAGAAGGAACAACGGGTAGCGCTTCAGAACGAGGCGGTCGTTGGGCGTATCAGGAATAGGCAGAACCTCTTTCTGTTCTCCAGTATC
>JAHEFL010000152.1 GCA_024640205.1 Flavobacteriales bacterium
GAGTGCATTGGATGGCACCGCGTTGCTCGTTGCCTGGGTCCGGAGCAGCGGCGGGGGAACGGGCACGGTGATCATCGGTACGCCGAGCGGCAAGGACCCTGGACCACTCAACGCCTTCGGTGAACTGATCGGCGCGGATGCCGCCGCACAGCAGGCCCTGACGGCAGGTGGCGTGGTGCAGGTACGCCCCGATACGAGCCTGGGGATGTTCTCCCTCTGCATCCGGAATGGCCTGTGGTTGATGTCCTCCTCCAGTGATGTGATGGACGAGGTGCTGCTCCAACTCGAGAGTGGTTCGCCGATCACCAGCGATCCGCTCTTCGCGAAAGCACAAAACACCTTGGGGGCCGGAACGGATGCCCATGTCCTGGTGCATACCGAGCGCGCCCTTCGCATGCTGAACACCTGGTGGATGCCCGCTGCATTGGAACGGCTGGACCTTCCGCCCGGGTGGTCCGCGTTGGATGTCCGCGCCCGACCCGATGCCTTGCTGATGAGCGGCCTGCTGGTGCCCGATGGCGAGGTTCCGCTCCTGATGGCGATGGAGCAACAGGGGACCGGTCGCAACACCCTCACGCGCGTGCTGCCTGCCACGGTGAGTACCATGGACGTGCAGCACATCACCCTGCCGGAACAATGGCTCACGGCCCGTGGTGTAGAGGAGAAGGAACATGCCCAAGCCCTGCTTTCCTGGGTGGACGGAGCGATGGGCACGGCCAAAGCGCCAGCTTCGGAGGGTCGCCCGGAACAGCGTTGGGGGGTGTTCGCCACGGAGGATCCGGATGCTGCAACTCAAGCCTTGGAAGCGATCTGCGTGGAGGCCTGCGACACCATGAGTTACAGAGGGGTCCGCCTGACCCGGCTGCCGATGTCCGGCGCCCATGAACGCTTGTTGGGTCATGGCTTCGAATTCCTGGAACGACCCTGGTGGATGGTACTCGGTGATGTGGTGCTCTTCAGTGATGACCCGGCAAGCCTGAACACGTCCGTCGATGTTTGGAACAATGGCGGTTCCTTGGCGGAGGACGCTCGCAGCGCGGCCTGGTTAGAGCGTATCAGCGAAACATGCAGCAGACTGCTCTGGTGCGATGTGGCACGGTCGCTACCGATCCTGGAAGCCGGGTTGAAGGCGGACCTTCCAACGAGCGCCGGTGATCTCGACAGCCTTTGGTCGCAGCTCGGTGGGCTTTCCATGCAGCTATCCCCAGGACAGCATGGCACGCATCACCTGATGATCGGGCTGGAGCACGCACACCTGGAAGTGAAGGAGACCGGGGTATTGTGGAGCACAGCCCTCGGAGCGCCCGTAGTGCGGAAACCGGATATCGTGCGGAACCATGTGAACAACACGCGTGAAGTATTCGTGCAGGATGTCCAGCACAGGGTGCATCTGTTGGGGAGTAACGGCAAGCTGCTCTGGACGCGCCAGCTCGATGGACCGATCATGGGTACCGTGGCCCAAGTGGACCGTTTCCGGAACGGCAAGCTGCAGTTGTTGTTCAACACGGAAGGCAGCCTCCACCTGATCGACCGCAATGGCAAGGACGTGGGCGGATTCCCGGTCAGCTTGAAGCAGAAGGCCTCTGCCCCCATGGCGGTGTTCGACTACGAAGGAGAGCGCGACTACCGGGTGCTCATCCCCACTGCGGATGGCAGCATCCGGAATTTTGGTCTGGATGGCACCGAGGTGAAAGGCTGGGAGACGCCGAAGTACAGCGAAGCCGCCACCAACCCCGTCGTCCATGTGCGGATCAAGAATAAGGACTACCTGCTCGTGGTGGATGGCAGCGGGCATGTGAACCTGCTGGACCGCCGCGGTGCAGTACGCGAAAAAAGCACCCTGGAACTGGGTTTCTCAGCCAGCATACAGAAGGTGATCCCCGGCATGGAGATCCAAAGCACGGCCTTGGTCTGGACGGACGCTGGTCGCGCATTGCATAAAGGCCTCATCAGCGGTAGTTCGAAGGTCGTTGCTACGCAGATGGGAGGACGATCGTGGTTGGAGGATCTGGGCAACGACGGTAGCGAGGAACTCATCCGCATCGTGGCCGACAGTATCATTATCTCCTCTGAAGGAAAACCCATCCTCATCCGCGGTTTCGGCACCGCCCTTCAACAGGAACTGGATGTTTACTCGCTCGGACGCGGTAGGCATGTGCTTGGCGTGGTACGGCCTGGTACGGAGCAGGTGAGCGTGATCGACATGCTCGGGCGCGAATTGGAAGGGCTGCCTGTTCAGGGTGCGATATCCTGCAGCATCGCGGACCTGGAGTCGGACGGCTTATTGGAACTCGTATCCATTTCCGGGAACGGGACCGTGAGCGCACATCGAGTACCGGGACTCGCTTCTTCCGCTCCATGATCCGGCTCATGCGTGATCGCGTGTGAATGCCCACCTTGGCATCCGATGGCACCAGCATCCGGACCCACCCACGACCTCTCCGATTCGGTCGACGTGGAACAACTGATCGACGCGTTCTACGCCAAGGCACGTCCGGATTCTTTGCTCGCCCACTTCTTCATGGACGTGGATCGGCCGCACCACACCCCCCGGATCGTGGCGTTCTGGAATGCGATCCTCTTCGGGGATCCCACCTACCAGGGCGATCCGATGTCCGCACACATCCAATTGCACCGAAGGCTGCCCATGGAGCAACGCCATTTCGACCGCTGGTTGGCACTCTTCACCGGCACTGTGGATGAACTATACGTCGGACCCAAGGCGGAGGAAGCGAAGAACAGGGCACGCAGCATCGCCGCCGTAATGGCCCACAAGGTGATGAACGCAGCGAAGCCCTAGCGCTTCGGTTTCCGCAGATCCACCTTCTGCCCTGCTTTCAGTCGTGCACCTTCGTCAAGGCCATTGTACTTCGCCAAACGCGAGAGCTTCACACCGTACTGCTGGCTCACATCCCACAAGCGCTCGCCGTCCTTTGCGGTGTGCCGCGCGGCGGTCTTCGACGCATTGCGTTTGGGCTGGATGTAGATCACCTGGCCTTCGCTCAGACGCGCCTCCTTGTCCATGTCGTTCCAGCGCGCCAGCATGCCGTGGGTCATTTCCAGGTCATCCGCGATCTTCCGGAAGCTGTCCCCTTCCTTCGCCTTCACGTACTTGATCCGTCCTTCGAAAAGGTCGATGGACCGGCCTGCAGCCAACGTGACCGTACCACCACCGCCGGAGGGCCGCTTACCTCCTCGGGAGGGTGATGTCGTCGTGCCGCTTCCCGAAGGTTTGTACACCACATCCACGCCCTGGTCCAGTTTATGGAGTTCGTAGCGTTCGATGAGGCTGATCAGCTTCTGGGGATAGGCCGGGTCGGTGGCATAGCCGGCCTTTTTCAAGCCATGGGCCCAACCCTTGTAGTCCGTCGGCTTCAGTTCGAAGAGGCTGGCATAGCGCGAACGCTGCAGGAACTTGGCGTGGTCCTCGTAGCTCTGATCGGCACTCTTGTATTTGCGGAAGCATTCGTTCCGGGCATCATCATCGTGGTAGCTCTTGCCGCCGGTCCAGTCCGGGGTGCACTTGATGCCGAAATGGTTGTTCGCCTCCCGCGCCAGCTTGCTGTTCCCGTTGCCGCTCTCCAACAGGCCCTGCGCCAGCGTGATGCTCGCCGGGATACCATGCTCCCGCATCTTCAACACCGCGGTCCCCTTCCATTGGGTGATATACTCCTCCGGGGTATTGCGATGCCCGTTCGGCGGATCACCCTGCCAGGCCGCCAACGACAGGCCCGCCAAAGCCACCAAGCTCAACGTTTTCCACATTTGCACGATCTTCATCACTCGCGAAGGCATAATTCCTCAACCAACGAAATTAGAGCGGGTTAGGAGGCTTATTAACGATCCATCCACAGAGGATCCAACTATTAATTGTGGAAATAACGTGCCGAAAGGGGGTGTTCGGGTGTTATACCTGAAATCACCCCCGCATGCTGCTGGAATGGATGAGCAATAAGGCCGGAAATAACGCCGAGGGACCGGACCGGGAAAAGGAACGTGCCGAGCGCATGGAGCGCATGGGGCTGGCGGAAGGCGATTGCTACTTCACGGAGGAAGGCTACATGGTCTTCACGGAGCAATATCACCTGAAGCGCGGCTATTGCTGCCAGAGCGGGTGCAGGCATTGCCCGTATGGGTTCAACAAGCGAAAACAGCCTGAATGAGCGCGGTCGTGGGTCCTAAATTCGCAGTGTAAGCCAGCGTTCATGCCCGTTACCATCACTTCCGACCGCCTCCTTTTCCAACAAGTCGTTCAAGAAGGGATCCCCGATGTGCTTCCACCTGCTCGTCCGCTTGACCCGAGCGTGAGCCACGCCCCCAAGCGCAAGGACATTCTTTCCACGGAGGAAAAGAAGCTCGCGCTGAGCAATGCCCTGCGCTACTTCAAGCCGGAGCACCACGCCACGCTGGCTCCCGAGTTCGCTGCGGAACTGAAGGAGCACGGGCGCATCTACATGTACCGCTTACGTCCGGAGCATGCCATGCACGCACGGCCGATCGGCGACTATCCTGCGAAATGCCAACAGGCCGCGGCCATCATGCTGATGATCCAGAACAACCTGGACCCTGCCGTGGCGCAGCACCCGCATGAGCTGATCACCTATGGCGGCAACGGTGCGGTTTTCCAGAACTGGGCACAGTATCGGCTCACGATGAAATACCTCTCGGAGATGAGCGAGGAGCAGACGCTGGTGATGTACAGCGGCCATCCGCTCGGCCTCTTCCCCAGCCATGCCGATGCACCCCGCGTGGTGGTAACGAACGGGATGATGATCCCGAACTACAGCAAGCCGGATGATTGGGAGAAGTACAACGCGCTGGGCGTAACGCAGTACGGCCAGATGACGGCCGGCAGCTACATGTACATCGGTCCGCAAGGCATCGTGCACGGCACCACCATCACCGTGCTCAACGCCTGCCGCATGCTGAAGGGCGCGGACAAGACCACGAAAGGCAAGTTGTTCATCACCGCCGGTCTCGGTGGCATGAGCGGCGCACAACCGAAGGCTGGGAATATCGCCGGGGTGGTCACCATCTGTGCCGAGGTGAACGCTACGGCAGCGCACAAACGCCATGAACAGGGCTGGGTGGATGAGGTCATTGCCGATGTGGATGCGTGCATCGATGCGGCCTTGTCCTACCAGCAAAAAGGAGAAGCGCACAGCATCGCCTACCTCGGCAATGTGGTGGACCTCTGGGAACGCCTGGCCGAACGGAAGGTCCATGTGGACCTCGGCAGCGACCAGACCAGCTTGCACAATCCGTGGGCGGGTGGATACTACCCTGCGGGCTTGAGCTATGAGGAGAGCAACGAGATGATGGTCAAGGATCCATCAGCCTTCAAGCTTCGCGTGGAAGCCAGTTTGTGCCGCCAGGTACGTGCGATCAATAGCCTCACGGAAAGCGGCATGTATTTTTTCGACTATGGCAATGCCTTCCTGTTGGAGAGTAAGCGTGCAGGGGCTGAGATAAGCGGCAAGGACGGCGCCGAATTCCGCTACCCCAGTTACGTGGAGGACATCATGGGACCGATGTGCTTCGATCATGGTTTCGGGCCTTTCCGTTGGGTGTGTACCAGTGGCGACCCGAAGGACCTCGCGACGAGCGATCGGATAGCGGGCGATGTGCTGGAAGCCATGGGTAAGGAAGCACCTACCGAGATCGCGCAACAGATCG
>JAHEFL010000153.1 GCA_024640205.1 Flavobacteriales bacterium
TTCATCGCTCCGAGCTATACACCCGAGATGCGGTTCCTGGTCACGGCCGGGGGCTTGATCACCTTCTCATTCGATCGGAAGGATCGTCAACTCCTGCGCTCATCCATTCCCTTTTCCGTCGGCAAGAGCACCAATGGCTCCCTGCAGGTATCCGTGAAGGGTAACCTCTACCTGCGCGAGGACCGCTTCCGGATCACCGGGGAGATCTGGCGCAAGGACATGCCGGACAACTACTATGGTGTGGGCTACGACAATGGGCGCAACGTGATGCGCAGCGACACTACCACAGCCTACCACAGGGATTGGCGACGCATTTATGCCAAGGTCATGCATCAGGTGCGGCCTCATTGGTTCGTGGGCGGGATACTGGATGCGACCAATACGGATGCTACGGAACTCAATCCATTAATGATGCAGGATCCCGACGTCCTTGCAAGTGGTACGAGTACGCGCAACCGGGGGCTTGGTGTGGTCATGGAGTATGACGACCGGGATGTACCGGTGAACGCGTATGAAGGAATGTTCATCGGGCTCAGTTTCATCAACTATGGAACGTACATGGGTGGGCAGAGCGAATTCTGGACCGTCGATATGGACTATCGGCAATATGAAGAGGTCGGTCACCGAAAGGTCATTGCCTGGCAGCTGCATACCCGGACGAGTTTTGGGAACGTACCCTGGACGGAGATGGCCCAGATCGGTACCCCCTGGGATCTGCGTGGCTATGTATGGGGTCAGTACCGGGATGAGCTCATGACCTATGCCATGGTGGAGTACCGGCACATGTTCGATCGGAAAGGACCCGGCAAGAGAGGCACCACGGACAGTCGCTTCGGCTTCGCCACCTGGTTGGGGATGGGGGGCGTTGCAGAGGATATCGCACACATCCCGGCCGCATTGCCCAATGCCGGTGTCGGGATCCGGTTCGAGACCGAGGAGCGGTCCAATATCCGGGTGGACTATGGCGTGGGCGTGAACAGCAGCGCCTTCTACGTCACCTTCTACGAGGCGTTCTGAACGGTGTGACCACCTCCGATCCCAGCCTTCAGTGCTTGCTCTTCAGCAGGAACGAGCTGATGGTGAGCATCAGGATGGCCGCTGGTAACACCAGGAGGTCCCAGTTGAGTTCGTGCGCTGAGATGAGCCGTGTCACGAACAACACCATGATCGTGACCAGGAAGGTATCCCAGAGCAGCAGCTTGAGCTGCCCGAAACTCTCGATGCGCAACCAGGTCAGGTGATCGGTGCGCAGCCACGGCAGATCGCCCACGAACAGCTGCACCAATCCGATCGCTACGATGAAGAATGCGAGCGCCATGAAGAACATGTCCACGGCCTCCAAGGCAGGCAGCATGGGACGTTCAACAGCTGCGCCGGTAAGGATGTCGTGGTAGGCATGCCAGGTCTCCCTCACCCCTCGAACTACAAGTACCAGGGCATCGAGCACGAGGATCACCCCGATCAACCCGATGGCAATGCGAAGCAGGTGTTTCATGTTCCCTTATCAGTGAGTTCGGGTGTTGGATCGCTTGACCTTCATAGCCTGCAATCCGCGACCATAGTTACGTACACTCTCGACCAACCTTGCGTAGGGCACGTCCAGGTGCTGGACCCGTTCGGTCTCCACCACCATCACGGCGCCACTGTTCCCCTGTGGAGTATCCGGAATGAACACCACGCTCGTCCCGTCGTCGCCTTTTTCGATCAGGCGTGCCGGGCTCCAACTGTCATCCAGGCGCACCAGGATGGCGAATGTCCTGGCATCTTCTTCCTGCAACAGGGTCTCGTTCATGCGCATCCGGATGTACTCGTAGCCGGGCAGCAGGAACAGGATATGCTCCTCCAGCCAGTTGCGCAGGCTGCCCACCTTGCTGGAACGCATCAGTAACCCGGCGAGGAAGCACAGCAACAGCAGCAGCACGACCTCCAAGAGCCGCACACCATGGGTCACGTGCAGAGCTTCTGCGATCCGGGCGGTGATGGGGCGTGTGAACGCCATGATCCTCACCGCGATCAAGCCGATCACGGCAACAGGTACGAGCAGGAACAAGCCCCCGAAGAGGGTGGTCCGAATGAATGGCCAGGCTTTCATGGTACGGGAGGTGTTGATGGGTCAGAACCGGCGCGCCAGGCCGATGCCCAGCGTCCAACTGTCATAGGCCGCAAGGCGCAGATCGTAGGCAAAGCTGGCACAGGTTTCCCAGCTGCCGCTCAGGTGCACGGTATACTCCACACCGGCGCGCACCAAGGCCAGGTCATCCCCCCCTGCGAACTCCATCCCCCCACCCAGCAGGAAGGACCAATGCTCGTGGGGCCGATAGGTGGCCATGAGTGCCGGAGCGATCGGACGGTCCCGTTCCAGCACCTCCTTCCCATTGAACTCCTCCACCAGGTAGTTCTCATTGATCAGGTCGGTATGCAGGCCCAGCGCCCAGCGTTCGTTCATCCAATAATTGTAATTCAAACCCCACGAGGGCAGCACCAACCAGCGGCTCCTGCCCACCTGTTCAAGTCCTCCGTTCACGTTGGTATGGGCCATGAGGATGGAGATCTCGTGGCGCCCTATTTCCGGTTCTAATTCCGGCGAGTTCTCCTGTGCGACCAAGATCATGGGCGCAAGCGAAGTGATCAGAAGCGAACATCCGAGCATGCGCCGAACGGCAAGGATCACGATCTTCATGGCATGAAAAGTTCTTGTCCAAAGTACGGGCTGCTCGCTGGCCTGTTCGTTCTCGCGCAGGTTTCCTTCGGCCAGGCCGCGCTGCTCGTACTCATCTTCGGGGACAAGGTGGCCACTGAGAACTTTCATTTCACCATCGATGCCGGCATGAACCTGGCCACGCTACCGGGCTTGGAGGGGAACCAGCTGCGCACCGGCTTCAACTTCGGCCTGGGCACCTACATCAAGATCAACGACGACTGGGCTTTCACCCCCGAGTTCAAGCCACTGGCACCGCGCGGCGCCAAGGGTCTGGAGAAGGTGCTGGCCGATCCCGGCAATGTGGTGAACAACGCGGACAAGTCCGAGTTGCGGCTCAGCTACATCGATGTGCCGCTGCAGGTGCACCGGCGCATCAGCGATCGGGTGTATGTGCGTGCGGGCCCGCAGCTCAGCATCCTCACCGGTGCCGTGGTGCGCACCACCGGCGACCTGGACAATGGCGATGCCTTCACCTTGGAGAACGATGTGAAGGGCGACCTGGAAACCATCGACCTCTCTTTCCCGGTGGACGTTGGCCTGGTCTTCGCGAAGCCGCGCGGCTACAAGGGGGTGGACCTGCGCTTGCGTTACACCCCAGGCTTCATGGATGTTTTCGCGGACGTGGAGGGCCTCTCCAGCACCAACAGCACCATCCAGCTCTTCCTTAGCCTGCCCTTCGTGAACGCGGAGCCGCCGCCTACCCCGTAGGCAGGCTATCCGGGGTCTTTACGTGAGTGGCCGGGGTGTGGGCACAGGGCCTACTTGCCCATCAACTCGCCCTTCATCCTCAGGAATTCCTCCCGGGTGATGAGGCCCTGCTGAAGCATGTTGTCCAGCTTCATCAGCTGGTCGGTGGTGCTGAGGGTGGCCGGCGCGCCCTGCCCCCCACCGCCTTGTGCGGTGGCCAGGCTTTGGGAAAGTTGGGTGCTGTCGTTGCGCAGGCGGTCCACCTCGGCGGTCAGGCTGTCCACGGTCAACTGCAATTGTGCTGCCGAGGTGCGCACCTGCGTCAGGCTGTCCGTGCTGGCCGCGCGGGCCGCGGCCCTCAGTTCCAATACGCTCTTCACCGTATCCAGATCGTCCACATGCACGCCGGTCATTACCGAGAGGCTGTCGATCAAGCGGCCGTACTTCTGGTTCTGCTCGGCTGCCGTGGCGAGGGCCGTGGCAAGCGAATCGTTCTGCGAGGTGAGGCTGGTGATGGTGGCCTGCAGGTCGGACTTGCTCTGTGCTTGTACGCTTGCACTAAGCAGGAGCAGGGCGGCGATGGGTACGAACTTGTTCATGGTATGGAGGATGATCGTGGCTGCAGGCGAAAGTAGGTCGCACGATCCGGACAGCGGATGATCGGACGCGCCGAACAGGCGATCGTCCGCTTCGCACCGGGGCCCCTAACTTTTGTTCTATTGCACGCCTCGCAGCCGCGTTGGATCATAGGGCTCGTGCACATGGGCCTACTGCTGCCGCCCCGAAAAGCGGGCTTGACCCGCAGTCCCGTCACCCCCGTCACTCACAGCGCCCCCACCATTCCCCCCATGCTCCGCCTGGATACGAACACTCACCGCATGGAACGGAATGGAACTCAAGTCGCAGCAGCCGCAGCGCGGTGCTGTTGCACCTCGATCACGTGCGCGGCGAACAGGAGCAACAGCGGTTCCAGGGGTTCGCCATGCGCTTCCAGCAACTCGATGGAATGCACGAAGCCTTCCCAATGGAACCGGCGGCGCATGCTGGCACGCACCGTACCCGTCGCATCCACCAAGTGATGGATGGGGCTGAACCAGGACTTCCGTTTCAGCACGATCAGGGGCATCGGCTCGTTGGATCGATGGATGGCTGTGGAGGTCCACTTCTCCTTAGAGTGCATCACCTCCACATCACCGTAGAAGACAGCGAGGTCGCGGGAGAGCGCCTTTCTTCCCTTCACCTCATACAGCCCGTTCGCCACGGTGATCTCCGCGCGCTGGCTGTACCACTTGGGTTGCGACTTGGTACCCAGCACCTTGCCGGTGGCATCCACCAGGTCCCACGTTCGTTTGCCACGGCGCACAAAGCGTTGCATGGCGTGAAGGTGCAGGTTCCGATGCGATGCATCCCGCATGGATGGAGGAACGGTCGGATCTTCGGACCACCGGCGGAACCGGGAAGGAGGTGGCCAGCTGGTAATGGCTGGGGGCGGTCCATCCCCATCACATACCGCGGATCTGGATATCCGCGGTAGCAGGGCGTACCCGAGCGAAGCCCCTGCGCAGGTTCAGGGTCATTGGAAGTTCATTTGAAGGTGAACTGCGCCAGCTGGAATGGAGGGCGGCTTGACCTCTTCAATGATGCCATGCTCTTCAGCGAAGCCAACATCCTTGCCCTCGCCCTGGCTGAAGAGGCCCTCCAAGGTTTCGATGGAGAGCTTGGTGCGGGTGTGGATGGTCTTCATGATCCTTCTCTCCATCCCTTCACAGCGGCTGAGCGTCTCCTTCAGCGCATTGCGGTTCATGGCACCGGTAACGTTCATGGCCACCCCGTGAAAATGGAACGAAGCGTTCGGCGAGGCAACCCGTCTTTCACCGCTCAAGAAGATCACGTTCGCGATGGAGTCGATGTTACCAATGTTGTGCATGGTCACCTGCATGCCACCTTGAAGCGCCTGGAGGTAATTGTAGAGCACGAAGCCGGAATCCACATCGCCCCCGGGCGATGCTATCATGAAGTAGAGCTCATCAGGCTTGTGCTCCTTGACCACAGCCGTGCAGAAAGTGATGAACTTATTGACGAGTGCCTTGTCAATGCCGCCCACGAAGGTGATGTATACCGTCTTCTTCTCGCTGCTCATGGTGTTCCTTCAGTGCTTCTTTGTTGTTTCTTCGGCCTGCCCCTCCGCCGCCGTCGCCAAGCGCATCTGTGCCTCCTTCGCACCCGCCGTTACGAAGCCTCGAAGCCTCTGCCGGGTCTCCCGCCGTCCG
>JAHEFL010000154.1 GCA_024640205.1 Flavobacteriales bacterium
ACCGGGTCCTGGACGCATTTCGCGTTCTCCGTGAAGTCGGCTTCGCACAGGCAATCGATCGCGACCACCGTGATCGGGACCTCGGCGGTACATCCGCTCGAATTCTCCACTGTGATCAGATACTCGCCTTCATCCGTCACTGCCGTCGGGTCTTCCACCACTGCACCATCCACCGTATAGGAGAAAGAGAGGCCAGCATAAGGGATCAATGCCGTAAGGTCCACGGACTGCCAGGGGCAGAGCGAAAAGAACTGTTCGGTATTGAACGATGGCAGCGAAATGGTCGTCAGCGCGAACATTGCCGTATCCGTGCAACCGGCACTGTTGGTGACCACCAATTGGTAGCTACCTCCATTCCCCACCGTTGCCGGATCTGCCACGGCCGCACCATTCAGGGTCCATGAAGCGGTCAACCCGGTGGTCGTATAGCTCAATGTCAGGTCAATGGTCTCACCGGAACAGATCGTGGCACTTTGGTCCGGACCGATGGAGGGTGTGGGTTCATGCACGATGATGACACTAGCGGAAGCGGAACAGCCAGCTACGTTGCTGACATCCAATACGACGGTCCCCGCTTCCGTCACGCTGGAAGGATCCGCGATGGGTTGACCATCCAAGGTCCATTCGGTGGCATCCGCTCCGGTGGCATACAGCGTGGTCAGATCCACTGGCTCGTTGGCACAAACGTTCAACGTCTGATCCGGGCCAAGCACCGGGCTTGGGGCAAGGAACACGTCCACATCCGCCGTATCACTGCAGCCATCCGCGTTGGTCGCGACCAAGGTGTACAGATCGGAACTGGTCACGTTCGCGGGATCCGGCACCGGCATTCCGGATGCTGTCCATGAAGTGCCCAACCCAGTGGTGGTGAATACCGTACCCAGATCGACCACATCTCCATCGCAGCCCACGACCCATTCATCGCCACCCAAGCTCGGAGCTGCCAGGCCTTGCACCGTGACCAGCGCGGTGTCCGAACAACTCGGTGAACCCGTCGCCACCAACTGATATGTTCCAGGTGCCACCACGCTTGAAGGATCGGGGATGGGCACCGCGTTCAACGACCAGTTCGCGGTGTACCCAGTAACATCGTACAAGGTCTCCAGGTCCAGGTTGCTGTTCACACACAGATCGACCTGTTGATCCGATCCCAGGACAGGCTGGGCCTCAACTGTCAGCGTCATGTTCGCCTGACCCGAGCATCCACCTGGACCGGCTTCCTCAATGACATAGGTCCCTGCTGCCGAGGCATTGGTCGGTGTGGGGAAGGGCGCTCCATTGAACGACCAAAAAGCATTGGGACCGGCTCCTGGAAAGAAGGAGGTCAGGTCGATGCTCTCACCATCGCAGATCGACTCGGCCATATCCGGTCCCAGATCCGGACCGGTCTCGATGGTCAGTGTGATCTGCGTCACCGTGCTGCAGCCGCCTTCCGAACTGGTCAATTCATACACCCCGGCATCTGTGGCGGCGGACGCTGTGGAGTTCGTAATGGGTGCGCCGTTGAACGTCCATGAATAGGTGCTCGTTCCTGGCGGAGGAAAATAGATGCCCAGGTCCACTGGGCCGCTCGAAGCGCATTCCGTAACTGCTTGGTCCGGTCCCAGGTCGACCCCACTGCCGAACGTGACATAATAGTCACCCCAATAGGTGCAAAAGCCGTCGTAACCATAGATCTGGTAATAGCCTTCCTCGGTCACTGCGTATGGGTCCATGACCCAATTCCAGGACGGGTCGTACACATCGAACAAAGCAAACCCACCATACTGGGCCTCGAACTCCGAAAGCACATCCGCTGTCGCACCCGGACAGATCGTAGTGGATCCCGAACCCATATAGATGTCACAGGGTGGTGGAGGGCTGCTGCTCGCAAAGCCAAGAGCCCCACTTCCCGTACTGCCGTCCAACCAGCCCGGTGTCCACGTCCCGTTCGGGCCGCCTCCACCGTTCGCACACGAAGTATCGATCACCGTCAGCGTCCAGGTTCCATCCGCATATTCATTGGTAAAATCGTTCAGGCTGCCGCCTTGTGGAGCATACCAACCCGTGAACGGTGCCGATGCCGTGGTGATGTTGCTTCCACCAAAATAACCGAAGTATGTGTCCGTGTAATTCTGGCCACCTGCGCCATTGAATTCCGAAAGCAACACCGTGGTCCCCTCCGGTGAGGTCAATGAGATCTGAAGCGTTTGGGGGTGATCCGTAGTGATGTTGATCATTACATGATCCAGATAAGGCCCCCAACTCCAGTTCTGGTCGACCAACCAGCCTATACCGATCACATTGGCCGTAAAGGTGCTCGTGTCGCAAAGGGCGATCGCACCGCTGGTGAACGGAAATTGCGCACGTACACTGCCAACAAGGCCCCCAGCGACAAATACCACGGAAACTACCAGCCTCCTGATAACTCCTGGGGTGATATGGATACGAGTTACCAAGTCGAACCGATCGAGAATCCGAATGTATGACGTTCAAGGCACTCCCGCGTTGCCTGGATCTCAGGCTGTTCCAAGGTCCATCTCATTCCCGATCGCCGAGCCGATAATTCTCGATCCGACCACACTCCCTTCGCTACCAGTCATTGGCAAGGCATCGCTTCGGCTTGCCGGAAAAGCGCCCGGACCCACCGTTCCCAGCTTCATTCGTCACATTCCACTAGATCTTTCGTTATTCGACTATGTGTTTAGTTATATTTGTGCCATGGAACGATTGACGAAGGCGGAAGAGCAGGTGATGCAAGCCCTCTGGAAGCTGGGGCCCTCCTTCGTGAAGGACCTGCTCGCCTCCATGCCAGACCCGAAACCAGCATATACCACCGTAAGCACCATGGTCCGGATCCTGGAGCAGAAAGGCTATGTGGAGCACGAAGCCTTCGGTCGCAGCCACCGCTACGCGGCGACCGTGAGCAAGGAGGCCTATGCGGGAAAGTCCGCGAAACGCCTGCTCAAGGACTATTTCGCCGGTTCACCTGGACAGTTGATGAGCCACCTACTCGAACGCGAACAGCTCGACCTCAAGGAACTGGACGAGATCCTGCTATTGATCAAAAAGCATAAACGCAAATGACATGGGACCATTGAGCTACTTCCTGAAGGTGAACGTGGTCTTCGCCATTCTGTTCCTGGCCTACCTGCTGGTCATGCGCAAGGAGACCTGGTTCAACGGACGGCGCGCTTGGCTGCTTGCGTCCTCTGCTCTGGCGTTGGCCCTGCCTGTACTCCTGAACTCCCTGGGTACGGAGGTCTCGTTCTCCTACACCCTGCCAGTGATCGGCATCGAGGACAAAGCAGGGGGCACTGAACACCCTATTGATATCCTCGGCATCGTGACCGCGATCCATCTCACCGTTTCGTTCCTGCTGATCACGAAGCTTCTATTTCTTTCAGCAAGGACCTATCGCAACATGAGCGAACCGAACAGTGAAGCCAGTTCTTTCTTTTCCAGGGTCCAACTTCCGCGACACGTGGAGGATGCTGACCGGAAGGCGATGTGGCATCACGAGCAGGTCCATGTGGCCCATGGCCATTCATTCGATGTGATGCTGTTCGAATTTCTCTCCGCCCTGTTCTGGTCCAACCCACTTTGGCGCGTGGCGCTTAAGGAGCTGCGTCTCGTTCATGAGCATTCCGCCGACGCCGTGGCCGGGCGACATCATACTGCCTACGACAGCCTTTTGGTGGCCCAGGCTTTCGGCGTTCCCGTTCGCTCGCTCGCGAACCGTTTCCGATCCTCCAACCTTAAAACCCGGTTACAAATGATGAACAACCCCCGCTCACCGCGACGCGCACGCCCAAGGCTGCTCCTCGCACTCCCCGCCATCCTTCTTGCGGCCACATTGACCTCCTGGCAGGCCGTGCCTTTCACCGGCCCAGCGGTCAACAAGACCACTGTTGGAGGCGAGGTGGAGAAGAAGCCCATGTTCCCTGGTGGCATGGACGCTCTGGTACAGTATCTGGGCACGAACGTGAAATACCCCAAGGCAGCGGCCAAGGCCGGTGTAGAGGGGGTCTGTCATGTCGCCTTCCTGGTCCAGGCCGATGGCCAGTTGAAGGATGTTGCCGTGATCAAGTCCGTTCGTGATGATATCGATGCGGAAGCGCTGCGTGTGGTCAAAGGGATGCCCGCATGGGAGCCGGCGACCAAGGATGGCAAGGTGGTCGCAGCGAAAATGACGCTGCCGATCGCGTTCAAGCTCGCGTCGGAGTAACCGCATCCAATACCGCTGTAAAGGCCGTTCCGCTTGACGTGGAACGGCCTTCTTTTGGGACGGACCCCTATCAGTCCACCTTCATCACGCGGAAACTTTGCTCCATGTCCCCCTGCACACGGATCTGGTATATACCGCTTGGCAGCCCCGCCAAGTCGAAGTGTAGCGTACCAGTGGTCGCCGTCCGCGAGAGGATCATCCGACCGTCCGCAGCGAAGACCGTGGCAATGCTCCCCACCGGAAGATCAAGCTGCACCGGACCTGTGGTCGGGTTCGGGTAGGGAAGCACCACGGACCCCTGAACAAGGTCCTCCGATCCGGTCGCCATCGTGCATGCCAAGGGTTGGTCGCAGATCAGATCCGACAGGAATTGGGCGACGAATCCCACGGAGTTCGCGAAGTCGCTTCCGATATATCCCACATGTCCGTTCCCCGGATAGCTCAGGAAGCAGTTGGGGGTCGCGATGTTATCCAGCCTCACGTGAATGTCATGGCTTCCGGAAGCGACCAGTCCGGTGGGAATACCGATCACGGAAACTTCCTGGGTGTAATAGGGCACGACACCATCGCCCACTTCATGTACACTGGCCATGGGCTGATCCCCCGGAACGATCCAGGTGGTATCGCCGATCGCCCCACTGAAGCTGTATACGGCGAATACATCGCTGGAATACCCCGGGCTTCCGCTGTTGCCCTCCACACCCCCCAACGACGGTGCTTCAGGCACCAGGATCTCCGGTATTTCGGCCTCTTCATCCAGGTATGCGCAATGAACGGCACTGATCGCCCCGGCGGACACCCCGCCCACGATGATCCGGTCCTGGTCGATGCCATACGGATTCCCATCCTCGACTACGGTCCTGCGCAGGTAGCGCACACAGGCCTTCATGTCATGCGACCCACGCATCACGGCACGCGTGGTCGATACCTGGTTGGGGAAGAAGAAACCCACTCGGTAATCGGGAGCCACGGCCACGTATCCCATCCGTGCAAAAGCCTGGCAGATGTTCGCCACATCGGCACGTGTGCCCGTGATGAACGACCCTCCGAATGCGACCAGCACCACCGGACGTTCATCGAGCAGGTCGCCGACAGGTTCATACACATCCATACGCAGCGTCTGGTTGCCTCCACCCACCCCGGTATTGCTGCCGAAGGTGACCGCCTGGGTAACGTTCACTTCTGCGAAGAAGAGGGGGTCCGTGTAACGACCCGTACCACATTCCTGCGCAGGGACGAGTGATGGGATGCCCATCAATAGGATAGGAAGCGAACGAAGGTTCATAGTGAGCGTTTGGTGTTTCGGGTAGGAAATCTATGCACCGATCACCTTGCCTACGCCTGCCTTGAATGAATTTTCACGCCTTTCCGCACCAGCTCGGTATCAGCCCCAGATGCGGTATTGAGTGGTCCGTGATCGTTCGTGATAGGGATACAAGCACCTTTGCG
>JAHEFL010000155.1 GCA_024640205.1 Flavobacteriales bacterium
CGTGTAAACGGCCTTGGCCATGCTCCTTATCGCCACCTGCTTGATGATGTTCTCTTCCTCCTTCCCCTGGACGGCCTTCAGCAGCTGGTTAATGGCGTGTGCAAGATCCTCGGTATTCGAGGTGTTCAGATCGTGTCCGAAGCTTTTCGCCAGAGCCCTGAGCTGTGCCACTTTCTCCGGGTCGGGGAGGTCGTGGACACGGTATACAAAGGGTTTTGCCTTACCCTTGGCCGGGCGGCCCACGGCCGCGGCAACCCGCTTATTTGCGAGCAACATGAACTCCTCGATCAGCCAGTTGGCCGGCCCCATCACCTTTTCATACACGCCGATGGGGCGCCCTTTTTCGTCGAGCTTGAACTTCACCTCATTGCCGCCGATCTCCAACGCACCCTTGGCGATGCGGTCCTTCCTTAGACCGGTCGCCAGCTTTTGCAAAGCGAGAACCTCGTTCTTGAAGGGCCCATCACCCCCGTCGATGATCGTCTGTGCTTCCGCATAGGCGAATCGATGATGCGAGCGCATCACGGTCCGCCCGAACCACTCACCATGGATCATCCCCGAGTTGTCAAGCTCAAAGATGGCGCTGAAGCTTAGTTTGTCCGTGTGCGGATTCAGCGAGCATAGGTCGTTGCTCAGTTTTTCCGGCAGCATGGGAACGACGCGGTCCACCAGGTAAACACTGGTCGCCCGGCTCGCGGCTTCCATGTCGATCACAGTGCCGGGTCGCACGTAATGGCTCACGTCCGCGATGTGCACCCCCACCTCCCAGTTCCCCGAGGTCAGCAAGCGTATGCTCAGCGCATCATCAAGATCCTTGGCATCGTCCGGGTCTATCGTTATGGTCGGGATATTCCTCACATCCCTGCGCAGAGCCACCTCCTTTTCGGTGACACCATCAGGAATGGCCGCACTTGCCTCCAGCACGCTGTCGGGGAATTCGAGCGGAAGTCCGAACTCGGCGAGGATCGCGTGCATTTCCACCTGATGCTCTCCCGCCTTACCCAGCACCCTGAGGACCTTGCCGCGAGGAGGGTCTTTGGCATCCTTCCACTCACTTAATTCCATGATCGCCTTGTCCCCTTCCTTGGCGCCGTTCACATCCATGGGCGGAATGAAGAACGGCTTTTGAACACGTTGGTCGTCCGCCACCAGGATGATCCGTCCGCCGTGTTGATGAATGGTACCGACGAATTCCGATCGCCGGCGCTTCATGACCTCCAGCACCCGGCCTTGTACCCTGTTACCCCGGCCGCCCTGTATTTTTATTCTTACCGTATCGCCATGCAAGGCGGTCCCGATGTCGCCCTGACCTACGTAAACATCCTCTACGCCCTTGGTCCCGAGTCGCACGTAACCGGCTCCGCTGGCTATGATGTCGATCGTACCCTCGATCGCATCAGGGCCACCCGGGACGGTGTACCTGCCCTTCTTTCCACTTTCGATGCGCTGGTCGTCCAAAAGGCGATCGATGGCATCGAACAGGAGATAGCGTTGACCCTTATCCTTGAACCCCAATTGGAGGGCGAGTTGTTGGCTCGTGATCCCAGCTCGTCCGCTGCGGCGAACGGCGTGAAGGACTTCCTGAAGGAGTTGAGCGGGGGAGGAGTGAGGTTGTCGGGGCATGAAGAGGCAGGGGCGCGGTTCGGAAGCGGCCGCAAGTTAGTCCCGCTCCGGGAGGGGGTCTTCACCAACGATCGTTGATAACCACGGGAAGATCGCTACATTTGCAGCCCTTTTCCCCGGGACCCATGCAGGAAAGCTCCAAGATCTTCAGCGGCACCGCCACGCGGTATCTGGCCGAGAAGATCGCCTCGGCCAGCGGCGAGCGACTGGGTGAGGTGACGGTCGCCAGATTCAGCGACGGGGAGTTTCAACCCAGCTTCGAGGAGACCGTGCGGGGCGAGTTGGTGTTCATTGTTCAAAGCACGTTCCCGCCCAGCGACAACCTTTTCGAGTTGTTGATGATGGTGGATGCTGCAAAACGCGCAAGTGCAAAGCGGATCGTAGCGGTGATGCCTTACTTCGGCTTCGCCCGGCAGGACAGAAAAGACAAACCGCGGGTCAGCATCGGAGCGAAACTGGTGGCCAATATGCTTACCGCGGCAGGGGTTGATCGGATCATGACGATGGACCTCCATGCCGACCAGATACAAGGGTTCTTCGAAGTCCCTGTGGACCATCTGTTCGCTTCCACCATTTTCCTGCCCCACATCAAGGAAATGGGCCTGAAGGACCTGGTCATGGCGGCGCCGGATACGGGTGGGACGAAGCGGGCCAATGCGTATGCGAAGCACCTTGGCGTGGAAATGGCGATCTGCTATAAGCAACGCAAGGTGGCCAACCAGGTGGATAGCATGACCGTGATCGGCGATGTGAAGGGCAAGAACGTGGTCCTGGTCGATGATATGATCGATACCGCAGGAACACTGACCAAAGCTGCCGATATGATGATGGATCTGGGCGCCATAAGCGTTCGGGCCGTATGTACCCATGCCGTTCTGAGCGGCGAGGCGTATCAGCGTATCGCCAAGAGCTCGTTGACCGAGTTGATCGTGACCGACACGATCCCCCTGCATCCAGAGCCTGGTTCGGATACGAGCAAGATCAAACAGATCTCCGTGGCCCAATTGTTCGCTGATGTTATACGCCGGGTACGGACCCACGAGAGCATCAGTAGTCATTTCATAATTGCATAACACCTACCCAGTATGAATACGGTAACCTTGATCGGAACCCTGCGCAAAGAAGCCGGCACCAAGCATGCCGCCCAGTTGCGTCGCGAAAAGCGTGTTCCTTGTGTGCTATACGGAGGCGAGACCGCCATCCACTTCAGCGTGGAGGAAGCTGCGCTGAACAAGCTCGTGTTCACTCCTGAGGTGAGCGGTATCGAACTGCAGTTGGATGGAACCAACACCATGGCCATGATCCAGGAGAAGCAGTTCCATCCTACCACGGACCGTGTGATCCATGTCGATTTCATTGAGCTCGACCAAACGAAACCTGCCAAGGTGCGCTTGTCCATACGGGCCAATGGGCAGCCAGTGGGTGTGCGCAAGGGCGGTAAATTGAACCAGACCATGCGGAAGATCCGCGTCAAGGGTCTGCCTGCCGACATCCCATCCCACTTGGATCTTGATGTGAGCGAACTGGACATCAATCAAAGCATTCATATCAGCGACCTGAACTTCAAGGGCCTGACGATGCTTGAACGCCCTAACGATGTGGTCGTTTCCGTCAAGTTGACCAAGAAGGAAGAGAAGGCCGCCACCGAAGCGACCGCCGCTCCCGCCGCGGGCGCTGCTGCTGCTCCTGCTGCTGCCCCGGAAGCGAAACCGGCCAAGAAGTGATCCGTCGCTTCGTACAGTCTGGTTCGTGATGCGCTCTGAAGCGTGTCCGCTGAACGTCGATGAAGTACCTGATCGCAGGTCTTGGAAATCCGGGACCGGAGTATGCGGATACCCGGCACAACGTTGGATTCCGGGTGCTGGAGAACCTGGCTGAATTGTTCGGCAGTGTGTTCGGTAGTGCACGGTATGGGGAACGAACGGAATTCCGCCACAAGGGACGGACGTTCGTTCTGGTCAAGCCTTCCACGTTCATGAACCTCAGCGGTAAAGCGCTGCGGTATTGGATGGACAAGGAGAATGTGCCCATCGACAGGGTGTTGGTCGTGACCGATGACATTGCATTGCCTTTCGGATCCATTCGCCTGAAGCCAAGAGGAAGCGCAGGAGGTCACAATGGTTTGTCGAACATCATCGAGTTGCTCGGAACGGATGAATTCGCCCGATTGCGTTTCGGTATTGGTGGGGACTTTCCAAGGGGACGGCAAAGCGAACATGTTCTGGGCGCATGGACCGAGGAAGAGCGCAAGAGCTTGGATGACCGCGTGGAGATGGCATCCAAGGGCATCCTTCAATTCGGCATGCTCGGAATACAGCATGCCATGAACAACTTCAACAATCGCTGAACCCCAGGGGGCCTAACTTTGTCCCTTCAAGAAAACGCACAGATGCTCTCTAAAAAGATCGAAGCGGCCCTGAATGGTCAGGTGGCCATTGAAGCGGCTAGTAGCCAAGCCTATCTTGCCATGGCTTCATGGGCTGAAAATCAAGGACTTAGCGGTACCGCCGCCTTCCTTTATCGGCACAGCGATGAGGAGCGGGTCCACATGCTCAAATTGATCAAATTCATCAATGAACGTGGCGGTCACGCCGTGGTGCCGGCCTTAAAGCAGCCTTCCACCAAGTTCCGCTCCATCACGGACATCTTTCAGAGCTTGTTGGAACATGAGACCAAGGTTACCAATGAGATCAACGGGGTGGTCGATCTGTGCCTGAAGGAGAAGGATTATACCACGCACAATTTCATGCAGTGGTATGTGAGTGAGCAGATCGAAGAAGAGGCGCTGGCGCGCACCTTGATCGACAAATTGAACTTGATCGGGAACGATAAGGGTGGTCTATACCTGTTCGACCGGGACCTTGAAGGCACGGCCGGGGGGCCAGGCGCCACCGCCGCATAGGGTGTGTCACCAGGGCCAATCCCCTCCGATACGAAGAGGGCCTTCAAGCCCGGCATTGGTCAGGGCTGAACGCAGTTCCGCCTCGGTGAAATGCGATGGCAGGGTGGTCGTAGCAGCCAGTGCATAAAGCAGCATTCCCGTGAAGCGTACGTTGTTCACCATGGCCTGCGGATCGACCAAATGGATGTCGTCGCAGCTGCTGTGGTAGCATCCATAGACATGGCCCGCTAGTCGGCTTAATGGGTATAGGACCGGTACGCCGGCAAGGAGAAATGGCTGGTGATCGCTATGCAACCAGACCTCTTCGCTGAGATCGCCTGGGAAGGAGGCACTATCCACCGCGGAAATGTGGCGGCAAAGCGACCCCAGAAGATCGGGCCAATCACCGGGTCCGGCCACTCCGAACCCCCTGGGGTTACCGCTCATATCCAGATTGATCATACACTGTATGTGTGCTAGTTCACCGGTTGAACGATAGTGTTCAACCAAAGCACGGGAACCCAGCAATCCCTGTTCCTCACCCATGAATAGTACGAAACGTATCGTGCGCCCCGGTCTGAAGGGCATGGCCTGCATGGCCCTTGCGAGATCCAGGATGGAATACGCTCCGAGTCCATTATCCGTTGCCCCAGTGGCAAGGTCCCAACTGTCCAGGTGGCCGCCCACCAGCACCACCTCGTCGGGCCGATCAGTGCCTTTGATCTCTGCGATCACATTATGTGCTTCGACCAGACTGCTCCGGTTGGTCATCCCCAACCGAATGGTAAGTGGTTCCTTATTGGCCAGCCTGGTGCGCAGTGCGTAGCCATCCTCGGCAGAAATACATGCGGCCGGTACCGGTATGGAACGGCCGTCTATGGAAGCCGTGCCTGTAAGCAGGACGCCACCCTCGACCTGGTTCACGAAGACGATTGCTGCAACTCCGCGTTCGAGAGCGATAGCCGCTTTTTCACTGCGATGCAGGTTCCGCTTCCCGGGCGCGGCATTCACCAGTCCCAAATTGACAAGGATAACCGATCCCTGTAACGCATCCCCGATACTGTCCAGGTCGTCGGGAAGGCCATTTCCGGCATCCACCAGAACAGCCTCCACATCAGCATTCAAAGGTGTATTAGCCAACGCCACG
>JAHEFL010000003.1 GCA_024640205.1 Flavobacteriales bacterium
CGTGGACGTCATCTTCCTCGATATCGAGATGCCCGTGCTGAACGCGTTCGACTTGCTCAAGGCCCTGGGCGATCATGAGAGCGGCGTCATCTTCACGACCGCCTACGATGAATTCGCGATCAAGGCGATCAAGCACAATGCGCTGGATTACCTACTGAAACCGGTGGGGAAGGATGAGCTGATCGCTTCCGTGGCGAAACTGAGCGATCGCGAGCATCGCGCTGGTGCGATCCACCGGATGAGCGACCTCCTGGGCCAGCTCGGCAATGGTGGTCAGCAGGAACGCATCGCGGTACCCACAAGGGAGGGGCTGGAGATGATCCCGATGGACCAGATCATTTACGCCCGGGCGGACGACAACTACACGGAGATCCATCTTCTGAACCAGCGCCGCATCGTGGTGTCCCGGACACTGAAGGACGTGGAAAAAGATCTACCTGCCAAGCGCTTCCTCCGCGTGCATCAATCCCATGTAGTGGCTCTCAACAAGATCGACCGCTATGTGCGGGGTGCAGGAGGGTACGTCGTTCTTTCGAACGGCGAACAACTGGCCGTGGCGCGCTCACGCAAGGACGAGCTGCTCGAGGTGCTCGGGGTACGTTGATGTCAGAGCCTCGATCGCAAGGACCGATCGCTCGATCAGATGCAAAGCGAGTGCTGCGTCCTTCCATATTTATCTGGTAGAATCCCCGCTCATGAGAATCACCATCGCCCTTGGCCTATCCTTCACGCTGCTTTGCGGAACGACACATGCCCAGTTCATCGCACCCTCCGTATTGGCCAGTTCAGGCGGTAGCGGCACCGATTCCGGGGTCACCTTGTCCTGGACCTTGGGCGAACCTGCTACCGAAAGCCTGAGCAACGGGACTTACAGTGCCACGCAAGGGACCCAGCAAGCAAACCCGATCCGGATCCGTCTGAACATTGACGCCTTCCTGCAGGGACCATACGATCCCTCTTCAGGATCCATGGGTGACGAGCTGCGATCAAACGGATACATCCCATTGACCGAGCCATACATCGCCATGGGCTACCTGCATACCGGAGGCGGTGGCGAGACCACCTCGAACGACGTGCTTGCGGTAACGGGTGCCGATGCGATCGTGGATTGGGTGGTGGTCGAGCTACGCAGCGCCGACGATGCCACGATGATCCTGGAGAGCCACAGCGCACTGCTGCAACGCGATGGCGACATCGTGGCAACCGATGGCTCCTCGTCCATTGCGTTCCACACCATGCCGGGGAACTACCACATTGCCGTGCTTCACCGTAATCACCTCGCCATCATGACGCTGGATCCGATCGCCTTGAATACCACCCCAACTGATCTTGACCTGACCTCTGATGCCACGATGACCTATGGCACTAATGCACGCGCTTCAGTTGCGGGAAGCGTTCCGGCGAAAGCGCTGTGGTGCGGCGATGTCACCTTCGACGGCGACGTGAAATACACCGGCGCCGACAACGACCGCGATCCGATCCTTTCCGCGATCGGTGGATCGATCCCTACCGCCACCATCACTGGTTATCGCCCCGAGGACGTGAACCTGGACGGCGAGGTGAAATACACCGGCCTGAACAACGACAGGGATCCGATCCTACAGGTCATCGGGGGGAGTGTGCCAACATTGGTTCGGGAGGCGCAGATACCCTAGATGAATGACACGTCTCAGTGGTCGATCACGTTGCTGCTCCAGCGTAACCAGCGGTGATCGATACCTTGTCCGCCACAAAACACTGATCATGAGACCCCATTACGCCCCGACCCTCCTGTTCATCTGTTCTATAATGGCCACCTTGCCCGGACGATCCCAATCTTTTTATGCAGCTCGATCACCGGAGATCGGTACGGGGCAGCTTGATCTTTTGGACCTGTCGACCGGCGAGGTATCGAGCTCCACCCCGATCACGATGACAGGACTGACCGTATCCGGGATCACTGGCATGGCGCATGACTATACGCAGGGGCTCACTTACGTGCTGGTAAAACATGGTTCGTCGATATCCTTAGCGAAGATCATCCTCACCACAGGTGAATTGTATGACATGGTCCCGCTCGATGAAAAATTCGCGGGCATCACTTTCAGTACGAATGGCGTTCTCTACGGAATTACAGGGGATGGCGCCGATACACCGGAGACATTGTATGAGATAGACCCAGGTACAGGAGCGATCACCTTCATCGTGGCTCCGGGTGAAGGTTCGGATGGCGAGGCGATCGCGTTCAATACGAGCGATGGATACCTCTATCGTTATGGTGGCGGTTCATTGTTGCAAAAGATCGACCCTACTGCGCCCCTGGTAATTGATATTCCTTTCCCGCACGTAGTGGACAATTACGCGCATGCCATGGCCCTTGATTTCACTACCATCGGACGCTTCCACTTCACCGCAGGCGATACTATTTATCAATTAACCACAACCGGTCAATTGACGGCCATTGCATGGGATCAGGCGGTCCCTGGTAATGGCTGGAAGGGATTGGTCCCGGAAAGTGTGGCGAGTGTCCCCGATGGGGAAACCCTCCTGACATTCGAAGCCTACCCGAATCCTGTCGTGGGCACATTGATTCTCGGCGCTATTCCAGCTGGAAATTGGACGCACACGCTCATTGATGCCGCCGGACGCGAGATGAGATCGCTATCCTCGACCTTGGATCAGGTTTCGATCGATGTCGTTGGTTTATCTCCAGGCACGTACTGTGTGCAAAGCAGAAATAGACAGCGTTTGGTGATCACGCCAGTCGTGGTCCAGTAAGAAGCCTTGCTCAGCTACGCACCAGCTTCTTGTACTTCAAACGGTGCGGGACGATGTCCCCCACCCGCTTCTTGTAGTTCTCCTCGTACTCGCTGAAGCCGCCCTCGAACCAATACACCTTGCTGTCGCCCTCGAACGCAAGGATGTGCGTACACACACGGTCCAGGAACCAGCGGTCGTGGCTGATGATGACCGCGCAGCCACTGTAATCCTGGATGGCCTCCTCCAGCGCCCGGAGCGTGTTCACGTCCAGGTCGTTGGTCGGTTCGTCCAGCAGCAGCACGTTGCTGCTCTGCTTCACGGTCATGGCCAGGTGCAGGCGGTTCCGCTCCCCACCGGAGAGCACGCCCACCTTCTTGTTCTGGTCGGTGCCGCTGAAGTTGAAGCGTGAGAGGTAAGCGCGTGTGTTCATCACCACGTTGCCGAAGGTGATGTTCTCGAGCCCCCCGCTGATCACTTCATACACGGTCTTTTCGGCCACCAGGTCCTTGTGGCTCTGGTCCACGTATGCGATCTGCACGGTCTCACCGATGGTGATGGTACCGCTGTCAGCCTTCTCGGCTCCCATGATCATGCGGAAGAGCGTGGTCTTGCCCGCTCCGTTGGGACCGATGATGCCGATGATGCCCGCCGGGGGCAGCGCGAAGCTCAGGTCCTCGAATAGCAAGCGGTCGCCGTAGCCCTTGCTCACCTTATCGAATTCGATGACCTTGTCCCCCAGTCGAGGACCGTTCGGGATGAAGATCTCCAACTTGGCCTCCTTCTCCTTCACCGTCTCGCTCTGCATCTTCTCGTAGTTCTCCAAGCGCGCCTTGCTCTTGGTTCTACGGGCTTTCGCGTTGCTGCGCACCCACTCCAATTCCTGCTTCAAGACGCGCTGGCGCTTGCTCTCGCTCTTCTCTTCCTGCGCCAGGCGAGCGGTCTTCTGCTCCAGCCAGTTGGTGTAGTTGCCCTTGTACGGGATCCCCTCGCCGCGGTCCAGTTCCAGGATCCAGCCGGCCACGTTGTCCAGGAAGTAACGGTCGTGTGTGATGGCGATGACCGTGCCCTTGTACTCGGCCAGGTGATGTTCCAACCACGCCACGCTTTCGGCATCGAGGTGGTTCGTCGGTTCGTCCAGCAGCAGGATATCCGGTGCCTGCAACAACAAGCGGCACAATGCCACACGGCGGCGCTCACCACCGGAGAGCACGCTGATCTTCTGGTCCGGTTCCGGGCAGCGCAATGCGTCCATGGCGATATCGAGCTTCTGGTCGATCTCCCACGCACCTGCCGCCTCGATCTGGTCCTGCAGCACCGCCTGGCGGGCGATAAGCTTCTCCATCTTGTCCGGATCGTTCATGATCTCCTCATCCGCGAACCTGTTGTTCACATCCTCGAACTCCTTCAGCAGGTCCATGATCGGTTGAACGCCTTCGCGCACGATCTCGATCACGGTCTTGCTGTCATCCAACTCCGGCTCCTGCTCCAGATGGCCTATGGAGAACCCCGGGGTGAGGTGCACGTCGCCATCGAAGTTCATGTCCTTGCCTGCGATGATGCGCATGAGCGTGGACTTACCACTGCCGTTGAGACCGAGGATACCGATCTTGGCCCCGTAGTAGAAGCCGAGGTAGATATCGTTGAGGATCTTCTTTCCGGAAGGCAGGGTCTTCCCCACCTTCACCATATTGAATATGATCTGACGTCCTTCTTCTGCCATCGGGTATCGGGTCTCTAGTGGATGAAATGATGCCTACCGGGCATCGCCCGCCGTAGCGTCGGTGCGGAGGCGGGCCGCAAAGATCTCCATTCGATCCCAATCACGCATCATTTCCCAGGAATCAAAAGCGTAGAGCGACGCTCCGTTCGCCTCCAGCACGCCCTGCACGGTCTGTATGGGCATGGCCGAGACCACCACATAGCCCGTTCCGTCAGCCGCCGGTCCAGTGTTGAAGGAATCCATGTTGACGCCCGATGCCATCGCATGGAACCGCACCGGGTCAGCCCAGGGGTGCATCACGAACACGCGATCGCCAGCGAGAACGGAATGGTGCAGGAACTCACCGCAGGCCTTCGCTTCGGGCAGGCGCGGCTGCCGATCCAGGATGGTGAACATACCGGGGATGGCCGTGCCCACACAGAGAGCGAGCGCCGCCATGCTCGTACGGGAGCGCTTCCCCCATGCGGGAACGATCTTGTCATGTATGAATTTCAGCAGGTAGTACATCCCAATGGCCGTGCCCAGGTGCAGGAAGTAAAGGATGTACAACCAATCCTCAGGCATCGCGACTCGCCCTTTGATGAGCACCAGGGGGACCGCGGCGAACAGCATCGCCAGCATGAACATGCGGTACTTTCCGGAGACGTAGGCCGCATACACCACCGCGATGATCCCTGCGTAGGCGAACCATTCCGCATACGTATCCTCCAGCAAATCCCAAAGGTCATAGGCACGCAGTGGGTAGACCGCATCGAAGGTGCTCCAGTCCAGGCGGGGTGTGGTGGGATGGATGAACAACTGTCCTGTTCCATGGTCCACCAGGATCGGCAAGTAGAACAGCACCGTGAACAGGATGTACGCCCCCACTGCGAACCCAAGCGTGACGAGCCTCCTGCCCAGGGTGCCTTTGTACCGCGTCCCCAGGTAGAAATAAAGCCAGAGGAAGATCAGGCCCACGACCGGGAACATCGAAGTGACCGACCAGGTGCCCAAGGCGAGAACGAGTCCCACCATGATCCCGCTGAAGCGGTTGTTGGTGAGCGCCATGTGGCGACCGATCACCAAAGCCGCCACCATGAAGAACCACGCGACCGATTGCCCCCTGCCCAATGCGCTCTGCTCGATGAGTGGACCGGATGCGGCCAGCAATGCCAATACGATGAGCGCGATGTAACGATTGAACATGGCGCGGACGAAGAGGTAGAAAAGCGGGAGTGACAGCACCCCCGCCAGGTATGCCGGCAGTCGCATGGTGACCAGCTGGACTCCGAACACCGAAGTGCTCAATTTGGCAAGTAAACTGTAGAACACATGATTCTCCGGTCGATCGAAGGCCGTGAGGATATGCCCTACGGAACCCGCGGAGTAGCGCATGAAGGCCATGGCCTCTTCTGCTGTGATGGGGAGGAGCAGCATATACCCGCGCAACAATGCACCGACGGCAATGAACAGCAGGACCAGCTTTTTATGTTGCGCCGAGGTGCGCTTGTTGTAGCGCACGAACACATCCTTTACGTCCGCAAGAAATTCCGTGCTCAACTGCCGCATCGACCACAAACGGGCCGAATCGACAGGTGGCGGGGTTGGAACACGGCTCGTCGTGGGCATGGCACTGGGACGCCCGACAAGTTAGCAGATGCTGGAATAGAGGAACGCCAATTACCCTCCGGGTCAGCGACTGATCCGCTCCATCGAAACGATGCTATCCACCACGTAGCGGTTATGACCCCGCCAGGGGATGGCCGCCAGATACTCCTTATAGTGCAGATTGAATTCCATACCGCTGTTCACCATCAATCGCTCGGCGAGATCCTTGTCGGCCACGGAGAACTCGAACTCGAAACTGCCCAGAGTACCTGCCTGGCTGCGGATCCCTGTTTGGATCATTTTGCCCTCGTATGTCTTGAAGACAACCCCCTTATGAACGACATAATTGAGTTCTCCGGCCTTCACCCCGGTCCCGAAGACCCAGTAGTAGCGGAAGTAACCGGCTACGGCCAGGATCACCACCACCACCAGCACCACCTTCCATAGATTCTTTTTCATCTTCTGCGAATTGGGGCTGAAAGCTACGCGCTGGCGCGCGATCATGAACGGAGCCGTAGGGAGGACCGCTCCTGTTCCATGGGAACCGTTCATCACAATACAGTACTTTGTGTTGCATAGTACTAACCTATTGCCCATATCTTTGTTTCGTTAAGAACCTGACATGAACATGAACCAGCCCGCCATGAAGGTCGAGAATACCAAAGCGCAGATGCGCAAAGGCTTGCTGGAGTATTGCATCCTGGGCGTACTTGCTGATGGCGAACTCTACCCTTCCGATATCATCGGGAGGTTGAAGGACGCCAAGCTGATCGTCGTGGAAGGGACCTTGTATCCCCTCCTCACCCGCCTGAAGGATGCTGGCCTCCTCACCTACCGATGGGAGGAATCTCGCTCCGGACCGCCGCGCAAGTATTACAAGCTCACTCCCTTGGGGAACAAATTCCTGAAGGAGCTCCACCAGACCTGGGAGGAGCTGAGCGATGCCGTTAACAAGACCACCAGCAGGAACTGAAGACCATGAAAAAGACCCTCACAGCCAACATCAGCGGCACGGTGTTCCACATCGAGGAGGACGCCTATACCGCCATGCACCGTTATTTGTCCAGCATCCGCAGCCAGTTCGAAGGAAGCGAAGGACAGGATGAGATCATGGCCGACATTGAGGCACGGATCTCCGAACTATTCACAGAGCGGCTCGACGGACGCCGACAGGTGGTCTCCATGGCCGACGTGGATCACGTCATCGGCGTCATGGGCCAGCCGGAGGATTATTCCAGCGAGGAGCCAGGCCAAGCTGGCGGCAGCGCTGGATCGGCCAACTGGTCCACCACGAGCGGCGGGCACAAGCGCCTTTTCCGCGACCCGGACGATAAATGGGTGGGTGGCGTGCTCGGAGGCATCGGTGCCTATTTCAACATCGATCCGCTGATCCTTCGCCTGATCTACCTCGTCTTCCTCTTCCTCGGCTTCGGATTCATCCTGTACGTGATCCTGTGGGCCGTGGTGCCCAAAGCGACCACCGCCGCGGAGAAGCTGTCCATGCGTGGTGAGGCGGTGAACGTGGAGAACCTGAAACGCCAGTTCAATGAAGGAGCTGAGCGTTTTGAAAAGGGAGCGAGGGAGGTGGCGGAGGAGGCCCGGGAAATGGGACGTCGCTACGTGCCACGTGCCCGGAAAAGTAGCGAGGAGTTCCTGGGGTTCCTAGGGCAGGCAGGACGCCTGATCCTTACTGCACTGGGGAAGATCTTCGGTTTCTTCTTCCTGCTCGCCGGATCCGTGTTCGCCATTGCATTGATAGTGGCCATGCTCGGGCACTACGACCTGATGATGAACAACACCGGCCTGGGCAATGGCCCGGAGCTGCACCAGTGGACCATGCTGTTGTTCGAGACCCCGGCTCAAAGCACCTGGGCCTGGGTGGCGCTCATGGTCTTCCTGCTCATCCCCGTGATCGGACTGCTTTACGGAGGCATCCACCTGCTCTTCGATGTGAAAGCTCCCAAGTGGTTCGGGCTTGCACTGGCGCCCATCTGGATCGCCTCCATCATCGTGCTCAGCTTCGTCGGGGCCCGGTTCGGCAACCAGTTCCGCACCAAGGAGGTAATCCGCGATGTGATCGACCTGCAGGAGCCCGTGGGACAGACGCTGACCCTGGCCGCCATCGAGAACGGTCGCCAAGGCGATTGGATGCGCAGCTACCACCGCGACCTGGACCAGGTGGAAGTGGAAGGCGACAGCGTGCACATGGCCTGGGCCGATCTGGACATCCGACAGAGCCGCGATCAGCAGTTCCATATCGTGTTCGAACGTCGTGCACGCGGTGCGGCGGGGAAGGAAGCCTACCAGCGCGCACGCAGCATCGTGAACCGTTACGAACATCATGACAGTCTCCTCCTGCTTACACCCTGGTACAGCTTCCAGGTGGGCGACCACTACCGGGGGCAGCGTGTGCATGTGGTCGTGGAAGTGCCCATCGGCAGGGCGGTCCACTTCGACAGCAGCATACAGGGCATGATGTACGATATCGACAACGTGGACAACACCCTGGATCGTGACATGGTGGGTCGCACCTGGACGATGACCCAGAAAGGATTGAGCGACCGAGTAGCCCCCGAGGATGTTCCCGATGACATTAGACCGAACTCGGATACACCCAAAGCCACGGCAACGACGACCACCGTGGTCACCAGGACCAAGACCCTCGTGTTGCCCGACCTCTGGTCCGTGATGCGGCCCGGGGCCTGATCTACATGGTGGCCGCCCTGTCTGACCGGAAGCGCTGAGGGACGCGGATCCCGGATGAATGAACGCCCCGTGCGTACCCATGGGTCCATCGGGAAGCGGGGCGGCCGCTATTCCACTGCTATTAGGACCGACGCACGGTAGGCGCCTCGCTGAGCACGGCCAACCCGGTCACCACAAGGCCGGACTGAGGAACATCGTCATCCCCATTGGGTGTTGGTGCGTTCACCGCAGGAAGGACCACAAGCTCCGCCTTGCTCAAGGTCCGGAGCGCTGCAGTGCGTGCATTCAGCGTAAGGCTTTTCCCATCGCGCTTCAATGTGACGAAACCGGTGATGCAGATCCGCTCCGGGTCCGTGTCCTCCGGCAGAGTGAAGGTGTACGTGAGCGCATACTTCGTGTCGGTACGCGGGGCGCTCGGGATGGCACCCGTATGCCCTTCCACACCGCCCAGCAGGCCTCGCACCACTTGGTGATAATACGGGCTGCCCGCTCCCCCACTGCCGTACATGTCGTTCATCAGCACCATAGCGTTCACCGCGAATTCACCCTTGATGACAGTGGTGAACTGGGAAGTGATCGTCGCGGTCACCGTGCGCGTCCTTGGGTCGAAGATGGGATATACCCAGCAGAGCACCGGGGACACCCCTTCCAGGCGGCCTTTCAGGTGCCGGTTCCACTGGGAATGGTTCGCGTTCGGACGGTAGCAACCCAGCTCACCCTGGTCCATCATGATGGAAGGCGTACGGTCCGAATCGTAGCGTTCGAAGTAGGCGTCCACCTCCTTCACTGCCAGGTCATCCTCGTGATGGAACTTGGAAAGTTCGATCTGCGGGTAACGCCCCAACGCATCCATCCGTGGACGTGCCTGCTGGCAGTTGTGGCAGTTCAACGAACTGCGGATCTGCACCAGCACATGCTTTTCCGCCCAGCGATCCAAAGCGGTCACTTGCATGGTGATGGTGTCGTTGCGACGGTCCTGTTCATTCGCGCCATCCACCCACACCTTCAACACACCTTCCTGTGCCAAAGGCAGGCTGAAGGGCACCGGATGCGTGAACATCGCCATGTTGTCGCCACCAAGACCGTTCGCGCCCGTTCCCAAGGGCTGGCCCATGTTCACCGGACCGTTGTTCCAGCGCCAGCCTACGTTGAAGCTCATCATGCGCCCCGGCCCAGCGTTGCGGATGAGGCCGCTGATGGACTGCGACTGGCCCACACGCACATACCGGGGCATGTCAATATCCTCCAAGTGCGCATTCTGTGCGGAGAGCGACACGAACGCCGAACACGCGCAGAGCAACAAGCTCGATCGCCAAATGGCTTCCATTGATAATTGGTTTGTACAGGCTGCCACGCTGATCACCGCTTCACGACCCGGCGCTCGCCGATCGCATCACCGCGCTGCACACGCACGAGGTAAGGACCGCTGGCCAATGAATCGAAGCCTTCCACGAGCACGTGTGCTCCATTCGATCGCACGCGCTGCGCCAGTACCACACGACCATCGGCCGAAAGGACCTGCACCTGTGCAGGCTCAGCATCCGCGGGTAGCGTGAGCCAAAGCATGTCGGTGGCCGGGTTCGGATGGAGCTGGAACTCGATCGCCGCAGCGCCAAGCTCTTCCACGCCGACGACCAAGGGTGCCGACGATACCGTGTTCAAGGTGTATGCACTGCCATCCTGATGATGGGTGGCCATGCCCAGCACACGGACCTTTTCCGCGTTCCAATCCTCCGGAAGCTGGTAGGTCCAGGTAGCACTATACGCAGTACCCGGCACCGGGCCGGAGGGCACGATACCGGCCGTGCCGTTGTTCCCGCCCAACACTTCGCGCACGAGTTGCTGGTGGATGTAGCCCGGCTGTGCGTTGGCCTGCGCTCCGGGGATATCGTCCTCCACGATGTAAGCGTTCAGCGTATGCTCACCTGCCACGGCATAGGTATAAGTGGCATCCAATTCCACCGTCAACTCGCGGGTCAAGGCATCGTACTCCGTGCCTACCTCCACCAACACCGGCGAGACGCCCAGCTTGCGTTGTTCCAGCTCACTGCCCCACTGGGTGTGTGCCGCATTTGCCGCGTAATCCCCATACTCGCCGTTGTCGATCACACCGGCCGGGGTGAAATCCACGCCGAACTGATCGTAGTAATCGGTGCTGCTTCCCACGCTGAACTCATCATCGGCATGGTGTTTCGCGACGACGACCTGGTCATCCGATTCCCAGAAATTTCCGACGATGTTCGCTGGCGGGCAATTCACGCACCACGTGGCCGTCCACTGTTCCAGCAGCATGGTCTTCGTTACCCAGTTCTGGATCGCGAAGGAGGGAAAGGTCAGGGTATCGTTCGTCTGGTCCGTGTCGCCATTGCCGACCACCCACACCTTCAGCACGCCGGGGCCTTCCGTGGTCTGGTTCAAAGGGATCGGATGGTCATAGGGCCAGTACTGGTTCCCGCTGATGCCCGTGGTGCTCTGCCAGTTACCCGTCTGCACCGCGCCGTTGCCCCAGCGCCAATCCACCCGGAAGGTGATGAGCGGCGTGGTCGATGTGTTACGGACGCGCACGCTGATGGGGTAGTTGACACCCGCCTTGATGAAGCGCGGCAGGAAGCCGTTGGTGAGGTAGGCGTTCTGCGCGTGCGAACCGATGGGAATAGCAAGCGTGGCAAGCAGCACAACGAGCAAGGAGAATGGACGCATGGGATGACGGAGCATTGATCAGGTTCCGCTGCGAAGGTATGATGCACGCCACCAGGCACCCGGCGCCTGTAAGCCATCACCCTTATCATCCTAAAGATCGAACCACGGATGGACACGGAATTACACGGATGGCTTTGGTCACATCATTTTGATCCGCGTTCATCCGTGTTGATCCGTGGTTCATTCAACATGCTCGTTGCGAGCTCCCTCCGACCAACCATCGGCATATACCTTCGCTGCACCACCTTATAGCGCCATGAGCAAAGCCACTAAGATCAAGCAGTTCGACCCGAACAACCCCGCTGCGGCTGATGCCGGCATCTACGGACTGCCCTTCACGGCGGAGGAATGCGACATCGTGCTGGTGCCTGTTCCGTGGGAGGTGACCACGAGCTATGGCGGGGGTACGTCGCATGGTCCGGCGGCCATCCGGGAAGCCAGCCAGCAGGTGGATCTCTTCCACCCGGAATTCCCGGAGCTGTGGAAGCGCGGCATCTGGATGGATGAGATACCCGCCGCCTTGCAGGAGCAGAGCGATGCCCTGAAGAAGGAGGCCCAGCGCGTGATGGAGGTGCTGGTGGAAGGCGGCGACGCGAAGAAGAAGGCACGGGCGAAGAAGGCGCTGGAGTTGGTGAACGCCGAGTGCGCCGTGATGAACGATTGGGTGGAACAGCGCTGCGGCTACTGGATGGACCAAGGCAAGCAGGTGGGCCTGGTGGGTGGCGACCACAGCACGCCGCTAGGTCTCTTCCGCGCGCAGGCCAAGCGACATAAGGAGTTCGGCATCCTGCACCTGGACGCCCATCTGGACCTGCGCATCGCCTACGAAGGATTCACCTTCAGCCATGCGAGCATCCTCTATAACGCGCTTCCGCTGAAGCCGCTGAAGAAGGTGGTCTCCGTCGGCATACGCGATTTCTGCGAGCAGGAGAACACCGTCTTCCTGAAGCAGAAGGGACGTGTGCGCGTGGTACGCAGCGCGGACATCCGCCGACAGCAGTTCAAGGGCGTTACCTGGCGCGAGCAATGCGACGCCATCATCGATGCGCTGCCGGAGAAGGTGCACATCAGCTTCGATATCGACGGGCTGGACCCGACCCTGTGCCCCAACACCGGCACGCCGGTGCCCGGCGGCTTCCAGTTCGAGGAGGCGACCTACCTACTATCGCGATTGGCGAAGAAGCGCACGATCATCGGGTTCGATCTGGTGGAGGTAGCACCCGGGCCGAACGACGAGTGGGATGCGAACGTGGGGGCGCGGATGCTTTTTCATTTGTGCGGGTTGTTGGGGAGGTAGTTCCGGGTTTCCCTACAATGCACAGGCTAACGGGACTGCGGCTCAGGGGCCGCAGTGACGGCCGTGAGAAGGTGAGCGAAGAACGAGGGACGGTCCACTCCCCTAACATCCCCGCGTGGAAGACTTCCGGGGATGTGCGGCGCGTTGCTTGTGTGAACTCCCTTGCTTTACCGGACGCGCTTGAACGCTCTTCGTTCCTATATCGCTGGACCGTTGTCCCTGTGTACTGCTGTGCTTTGTGCGCAGGGTACCGCCATGGTGGACAGCCTGCTGGCCACCTGGCCTGTGCAGCAGCGCATGCAGGAGCTGCGCAGCAAGGTGCAACCGGATGAATGGCCCACGGTGAACACCGATGCGCTGTACGTGGATATGAAGCATTGCTGTCCCGCCCTGCCGGCCTTCCACGACCTGCGGGTGGACCATTTCGTGAACCTTTTTGCCGGTCCGCGACGCGATGCCTTCCGAGCCTTGCTGGGCATGGCGAACGTGTACGAGCCGCTGCTGGAGAAGGAGCTTGCCCGCCATGGCCTGCCGAACGAGCTGAAGCACCTGCCCATGGCCCTGAGCGCGATGAATACGCAGGCCACCAGCAGCACCGGCGGGGCCGGGTTGTGGATGCTGAGCTGGCCGGTGGCCATGCGCTACGGATTGCTGGTGAGCCCCGGTGTGGACGAGCGCCACGACCCGGTGAAGAGCACCGATGCGGCGCTGCATTACCTGCAGGACCTGCAAGGGCGCTACGGCGACTGGCCCACGACGGTGATGGCCTTCTGCGCCGGACCGGCGAACCTGGTGCGGGCCTACAAGCGCAATGGCGGGGACCCCGACCCCCGGCTGCTGTACAAGCACTTCGCGGACGAACAACGCGATGTGATGCCCCTGCTGATGGCCTTCGTACACCTGAGCGAGAACGCCCGAGAGCTGGGCATCCATGCCCTTTCCTTCCGGAGCCGCGATGCGGTGGATGCGGTGCAGGCGGATAGCGCGGTCTCCTTCCACGCCGTTGCCCAGGTGATGGAGATAGCGGAACCACGCCTGCGTTCCTTGAACCCTTCCCTGATCGGAAAGCAGATACCCGCCGGTACGACATTCACACTGCCCCGGGGGGAAGGCGACCGCTTCGAGGAACTCACGTACGTGATCTACGAGGCGCAACGCGTGAAACCGAGAAGTCCGGCGGCGGAGGTGGTGGAAGCCGAACCGGTGGAGAAATTGCCGGACGGCCGGGAGGCGATCCTGTACCGCATCGATGCGGGGGATTGCATCGGGTGCATCGCGGACCGCTTCGGTGTGGGGGTGTCGGAGATCAAGGACTGGAACGAATTGACGAGCGACCAGATCGATGTGGGCAATACGCTGATGCTGTACGTGAGCCCCGAGCAGCGCGCGAAGTACGAGGGTGACACGAACGGCACGGCCGCAGCGGACAGCACCCGCACGAAGCCGGCCGCGAGCGAGGAGAGCGACTTCTCCTGGTACACGGTGCGCTCCGGCGATTCGCTGTACCTGATCGCGAAGAAATACCCCGGCGTGAGCTCCGATGACCTGATGCGCTTCAACCGCATCGGTGCGGACATCCGTCCGGGCCAACGCATCAAGATCCCCAAGCGATGAGGCCCGGCAGGATCTTCCTCTTCCTGATGCTTGTGCTGGCCGTGCTGGCCCTGATCGGCTGGGCCGTGCCCGACGATGGGCTGCGGCTGGGGGAACAGTTCACGCTGCGGTTCCCTTCGCCGAACACCATCCTCTTCCCCGTGGAACAGGAGAAAGTGGACATCAGCGAGATCCTTGCGTTGCCCACGGACCCGATGGATACCACTACCGTGGAAGCGGTGGTGGAGATCGCGGTGCCGGAGGATGTGACGCAGGACATCGATACCAGCGGCCAGTCCTCGCTTGCTTCGCGCTTCGCCCTGATCCATCCGGAAGGGAACGCGGATGTGCTGTTCCCCTTCTTCGAAAAGCTGGAGAAGGCGAAAAGCGGCAAGCGACCGATACGGGTGCTGCACTATGGCGATTCGCAGTTGGAGGGCGATCGCATCACGGCGTACGTGCGCAACAAATTGCAATCGCACTTCGGTGGGCATGGTCCGGGCATGGTGAGCGCGGCGGACATCGTAACGAACTTCAGTGTGGACCGCGTGCTGGAAGGGAACTGGAAGCGCTACAGCGTGATGGGCCGCAAGGACAGCACCTTGAACCATGCACGTTTCGGGGCCTTGTCCTGCTTCAGCCGCTTCACGCCCATCCTGCCGGATAGCGTGGCACCGGACACGGCGGTCCACACGGCGAGCATCGCGTTGAAGCCGACGCGGCGATCGTACGCCCGAGCGCGGGCCTGGACGGTGTGCCGCATCTACTATGGATGGCATCGCGCACCTGTGACGATGGAGATGCGCCAGGGCGAAGAGCTCCTTTCCAGCGAAGTGATCCCGCCTTCGGAGAAGCTCCTGACACGGGAGTGGCGCTTCCCGGCCACGCCGGAGGAGATCATGATCACCTTCAGCGGAACGGACAGTCCGGACATCTATGCGATCTCGTTGGAAGGTGCTTCCGGGGTGGTGATGGACAACATCGCGGCGCGCGGTGCGGCGGGTTATGAATTCCGGAAGGCGGACCAGCAGTTGCTGAAGGCCATGTACACGGACCTGGACGTGGAAATGCTGGTGCTGCAATACGGTGGGAACGTGCTGCCCTACATGAAGAGCACGGAGGAAGCGGAGCAGTACGGCCGAGCCTTCGGGGCACAGATCAAGCGCTTCAAACAGATGGTGCCCGGTGTAAGCATCGTGGTGATCGGTCCGAGCGACATGAGCATCAAGGACGGGGAATTCTACGTGACGCGACCCTATCTGGAAGATGTGCGCGATGCGATGAAGGCGAACACGCTGGCGCAGGGCGCAGTGTTCTGGGACATGTACGAGGCGATGGGCGGATGGAACAGCATGGTGAGCTGGGTGGAGGCCGAGCCGCCCCTGGCCGCGCCGGACTACACGCACTTCAGCTCTGCCGGTGCGCATAAGATCGGGGAGCTCTTCTACCATGCGCTGATCGCGGATCACGCGCGGTTCAAGGCGGCCCAAGAAACAGGAACGGCAACGCCATGATGGATCCACAGAACATCGCCGGTAGGGACGGAATCTTTGCTTCGGATGCCTTGCGAAGATCCCATGCAGTGCTTGGACGGACCTGCTTTGTAGCCGTGCTCTCCGTGCTCGGAATGGATGCGAGCGAAGCGCAGCCAGTGCCCTGGTCCACCACCGACCTCGACCTGATCGACCGCGCGGCGAACCGCATCCAGCAGCGCGGAGACAGCAGCGGCTTCGCTTCGTGGAACACCAAGCTGGACGAATTGGTCTTCAAGGGACAGCGGCGCCTGAACGTGGTGCACATAGGCGGTTCGCACATACAAGCGGACATCTGGAGCCAGGAGATGCGCCATCGCATGCAGACCGTGGTGCCGGGTGTGAGCGCGGGGCGCGGGCTCATCTTCCCGTTCACCGTGGCGAAGACGAACAACCCGTGGTGGTACAAGGTGGAAAGCACCGGTACCTGGAGCTCCTTGCGCAGCGTGGTGCGAACGGATACCAGCACGATCGGCCTTGCCGGCATCATGGTGGGCACCACTGACACGCTGAGCGAAATGAAGGTGAGCTTCCGCACCGACCTATTCCCGGGGCATGTGTTCAACCGCGTGAAGGTGCTGCATCGCACGGACAGCAGCTACGCGGTGCATGCCTTTGACCCCGACAGCACAGTGATGATCGAACGCACCGTGAACGTCATGGGCGGCTACACCGAGTTTCACTTCAACCGGTACATGGATACGTTGCGGCTGCGATTCCAGCGGACGGACACCGCGCAGCGACGCTTCACCCTGTACGGCATCCTCCTCGAAGGCGACGACCCCGGCATCGTGTACCACGCGGTTGGTGCGAACGGGGCCAGCACGGCAAGCTACCTGCGCTGCCAGCGCTTCGTGCCGGACCTGGCGCTACTGGAGCCCGATCTCGTCATCTTCTCCGTGGGTGTGAACGATGCGCACGACTCGGAATTCTCTGCCGCTCGCTTCAAACGCAATTACGTGGACCTGATCGCCAGGGTGCGGAAAGCAGCGCCGGACGCGGCTATCCTGCTCACCACCAACAGCGACAGCTACTTCAAGCGGCGCATACCGAACAAGAAAGGCGCCACGGTGCGCGAGGTGATGCTGGAACTGAGTGCCGAGGAGAACGTGGCGGTGTGGGATCTGTACTCGGTGATGGGTGGGCTGGGCTCCATCGCACAATGGCAGCGCAAAGGACTGGCACAGAAGGATCGCATCCATTTCAATAGACAGGGCTACATCCTGCTGGGCGACCTGATGTTCGAGGCGCTGATGACGAACTACGCGGAACACCTGAAGCGAACAGTGGTGCCCTGAAACCGTGATCGTATGAGACCTCCGTCCCCTTCCCCCACCCTCTGCTGAACAAGCGATGAACGACGGCAGCACCTCCATCGACTGGCTCGGGATCCTGGGCTACGACGAGGCATCGCCGCTCATCTTCACACGCTTCTTCTTCTGGGGCTTCTTTGCCGTGGTGCTGGCGGTGTACAGCGTGGTGTACCGCAGGCGTGCGCTGCGCAATGCCTTCCTCTTCGCGGCGAGTTTGTTCTTCTACTGGAAGACCAGCGGACTCTTCCTGCTGATCCTGCTCTTCAGCACGGTGAGCGACTTCTACATCGGGATGGGCATCCATGCAAGCGCATCCGAACGCAAGCGCAAATGGCTACTCGCATTGAGCATCTTCCTGAACCTGGGTGTGCTCGCCTTCTTCAAGTATGCGCACTTCGTGGTGGACAACGTCAATGCGCTGTTGGGCACCGACTACCACGCGGTGAACTATTTCGCACAATGGGCCAACCTGGCCTGGGACACCAGCTTCGTGGCGGACAAGATCCTGCTGCCGGTGGGCATCAGCTTCTTCACGTTCCAGACCATCAGCTACTCCATGGATGTGTACCGGGGCCATGTGAAGCCGGTGCGGAACCTCCTCGATTTCGGATTCTACGTGAGCTTCTTCCCGCAGCTCGTGGCAGGCCCCATCGTGCGTGCAGCGGAGTTCATTCCCCAACTCTATGAGGAGTTCACCCTGACCCGGCAACAGTTCGGCATCGCGGTGTTCTGGATCGTGAACGGCCTGATCAAGAAGATGCTGATCGGGGATTACATCGCCGTGAATTTCATCGATCGCGTCTTCGCGGACCCCTTGCGCTTCACAGGCTTCGAGAACCTGCTATCGCTCTTCGGCTATTCGCTCCAGGTGTACGCGGACTTCAGCGGTTACACGGACATCGCGATCGGTGTAGCTCTGCTGATGGGCTTTACGCTGCCGATGAACTTCAACAGTCCGTACAAGGCACGCAGCACGGCAGAGTTCTGGAAGCGCTGGCACATGACCCTCAGCACCTGGCTGCGCGATTACCTCTACATCCCCATGGGCGGCAACCGGGGCGGCTCGGTCTTCTCGTGGATCATGCTCGGCGTGGTGGGCTTGCTGCTCATGCTTCTCACCGGTTGGATCTGGCTGCCCGTGATCTACCTCAGCGCGGTGGCGCTGTTCACGGTACTCAGCATGCTATTCCCGGTGGTGCGGAAGATGATCACCACGAACATCAACCTGATGCTCACCATGCTCATTGGCGGGCTATGGCACGGGGCGAGTTGGATGTTCGTGATCTGGGGCGGCCTGAACGGGATCGGATTGTTGATCTACAAGGGATGGTCGCGCATCAGTCCCTGGGGAAAGAGCACGCACTGGTTCGCCCGTTTCCAGGCCATCGCGCTCACCTTCACCTTCATCACCTTCACCCGCTTCTGGTTCCGGGGGTCCTCCCTACAGGTGGTGAACGACATGATGCACCAGATCGGCACCGACTTCGGATGGAGCGTGGTGGGCGACGTGCTCGTGGGCTTCCGCAGCGTGTTCCTGGTGATGCTTGTGGGCTTCGTGATCCACTGGCTGCCCTCCTCCACGAAGCAGTGGTACCGCGATCAATTCGTGGCACTGCCGCTTTGGGCCATGGCGATCATCTGTGTGATCACCGTCCTTGGGCTCTACCAGACGGTGACCGCCAAGATGGTGCCCTTCATCTACTTCCAGTTCTGACCGGCAGGACTACTGCCCGTTGCCCAGAACGATACCTGCGGTGAAGTAGAAGGTGAAATACTTGCTGTCAATATCCTGGACCGTCGGGTTATCATTGAACACCTTGCTCAATCCGAACGCCACACCCGGCTCGATGGTGACGATGGCAAGGTCGAAACCAAGGCCGGCTTCCAGGTTGAAGGACCCGTCGTTGAAATCGCCTTTGTTCCACTCGATCTTGTCATCTTGGTTGTCCACGCTGAGCAGCACATCATAGCTCGGCCCCACGGCAAAGCGCAGCTTGAAGCTCTCCTCGTTCACGATCTTGTATCCCAACATGGCCCGCAGCTTCAGGATGGAGCGCACCAGATCATCCTCGATCACGGTCTCCGTGGTCGCTCCCGGATTGTTCGGGTCGGTGACCGGAACGATGTACGAGATGGTGGTCGCATTGCGACCGAAGAACGCGCCGGGTTGTAAGTAGAAGGCGTCGCCGATCCGGGCATCCACCCCGAGCAGAAAACCCACATTGGCCTTGTACTCCGCATTCTCCGGAGTATCGGTCAGGTTCTGGAACGTGACGCCAAGCTGCGGGTTGACCTGTAATTGCCCATAAGCTCCTGCTGTTGCGATAAGCACGAGCACGGCGGTAACTGAATTCTTCATGTTCATGAGGATGCGTTGAATTAACCGAAGGTAATCGACCTTAGTAAAGGGAGATGCCCATCAGGGCCCCACCGGGTCGATGCGCACCGCACTGATCCGGGCCGCCACGGCGTCATGTACGACCTCTTGGATCTTCGTGCGGATGTGCATCTCCGCCAGCTTGTTCTTCTCCGCGCTGGGGTACACGCGGTTGCTGAGGAAGATGTAGACCACGTTCTGTTCCGGGTCCGCCCAGGCCATTGTGCCTGTGAAGCCCGTATGGCCGAAGCTCGCATAGCTCACGCATTCGCAGGTGGGCCCCTTCCCGCTGCGTGCCGGTTTATCCCATCCCAGGCCACGTCGGTTCCCGCTGCCGTCGGGTTTGCAGAATTGGCAGCGCGTGAACTCCTTGACCACCTCCTCGCTCAGATAACGCCGCCCTCCGTAGGTACCGCCGTTCAGGAACAACTGCATCACCTTCGCCAGATCGTTGGCATTGCTGAACAATCCGGCATGCCCCGCCACACCTCCCTTCATGGCAGCTCCGGGATCGTGCACATCACCGTGGATAAGCCGTTTCCGGAAGACCTGGTCATTCTCGGTGGGTGCGATCTGCTTTTTGCTGTAGCGCTCCCACGGGCGATAACCCATGCTGGCAGCGCCCATGGGCTGGTAGAATGTCGCGGAGACGTACCGGTCCAATGGCATCCCGGTCTGTCGTTCGATCACCTCCTGCAACAGGTAATAGCCCATGTCGCTGTACACGTACTCGCCATTCGCACCCAACGGAGTGCGCAGGACCCAGGTGAGCAGGCTGTCCTCGTACGCCTTGTTCAGGTAAAGCCCCTCGGCAACACGGATGGTGTACTG
>JAHEFL010000156.1 GCA_024640205.1 Flavobacteriales bacterium
TCCTGTCAAAGATACAGGTGCACTGATCGCCGGTCTTTCGGTCCCTATCTTGTCATGGGTGGATATTTCGCCGGAATGACATGAAAGGCTTCTTGATAGCAACCTTAGGAAGGTATTGATGAAGGACCTGCGATCAGTGCTTGACGAAGCGCCCCATGCCGACCACCCCTCCGCTCGCGTCCACCACTTGCATCACATAGCTGCCGGCCTCAAGGCCATGGAGCGGGACGGTATGTGACTGCTGCTCATCCGATCCGCCCAGGAATTGTTCATGGATCACTCTGCCGGAGGCATCGATGATCTGGGCACGGTAACGCCCTTCCTCGGAACGGTTCCAGTTCAACGTGATGTATTGATCCGCAGGTACCGGGTGCATGCTTAGCCCGATACTGGTCCTGCGGTTCACGCTGACCACTTCGCTGTAGTGCTCGGAACCATCCAGATCCACCTGTCGAAGCCTGTAATAATTCATTCCGGACAGTGGTGAATCGTCCCAGGTCCGGTAATTAACCAAGGTGTTCGAATAACCCGATGCGGGTACCATGCCGATAATGTTGAATTGCTGATCCTGACCGGCTCGTTCCACGAGGAAACGCTCGCTTCCATCCTCGGATAGTGTGCTCCAGGTCACCAATACCTCATCTCCCACGGGTTCCGCCTTCAATCCGATCATGGTCACAGGAAGCACTGTGCAGTCCAAAGAAGCGCCATTGATCAAGTCCCAGTTCAGGGCGAAGGCCAGCCCACTTTGCGACCAGTTGCTGATGTACAGGAGGTAGACTTCTCCAACGGTTGTGATCGTCAGATCATTCACCCATTTGTCGCCGGTGGCTCCTTCACTGTTCTCAGTAGCGGTGAAGTTCATGCCGGTACTTCCGGCCGGAGCCGCATAGGAGCACCGCAACGGTGGACCCAAAGGTGGGCAGACGTTGCTAAGCGAGGAACCAGGGGGGTAAGGACCCCAGATGGCAAAATCATAATCATCCGCAGGGTTCGTCGGGTCGATGGAGAAAGCCACATTACCCGTAGCGCTGGGTGAAAAGTTGTACCACGTACCCTGCCGTTCAGCATTCAGCAGGCATCCGTAATTGCTATTGTTCAGGTCAACGATGCTTCCTGTGTTATTCGCATTGTTGTTGAATCCTTGACTGTCGCACACGGTTATTCCACCCGCACAGTCCTCCGGTGGCAAGGGCGGTGGAACACAGGTCACTGTGGCGATGTAGCTCAGTCCGCCGGCAGGGGGAGAACCGGAGTTGAACAAGGCACCACCGCCTGTACTGATGCCCAGCGAGTAGCGATTATCCCCTTGGAAGGTTCCGCTGTTGTTGTAATTCAGGGACACGATATCATTGATGTTGACACCGAAGGTGACCTGGTTGAAGCTGCCTGAAACAGTATAGGTGTTGCAGGCAGGTGGGGAAGCGCCTCCTGGATAGATGCACACCGTAATGTTACTCGCCCCCCATCCGTCGCCCCAATTGTCATACATATTAAGTACGTAAATGCAGTCACCTGAAGGTGGAGGTGGGGGTGGGGCGCAGGTGATGCTCGCCACCCAGCCTGCGTATGTGACGGACGCGTCGGAAGTGAATACCAGCGTAAGACACCCGTTGGCTGCAGAGGAGGTAAGCGTTCCCGGAGAAGCATTCCCGCTATAGGTCCCCAACAAGGGGGCACCTGCGCTGTTGCCATTGTAGATACGAAGAAGGTCAAAGTTCGCTTCCGTGGCGAAGACCGAGAAGTTGATCGTGACCACCTCGCCAGCCACACTGGGACAATAGGTAACGGTGGAGTTCGTGTTGTTCAGGTAGTTCCCGCTACCGCCCGGATCGAAAACAGTAGTTCCACACACGCTTCCTGGAGCAGGAGGCAATGCGCAGGTGATGTTCGCGGCCCAGCCTGCAGCGTTGACACTGTTGTTCGAGGTGAAGCGGATCGTAATGCAACCTGATGTATGGGTGGAAGTGATCGGGGATGGATCACCCACGCCGCTCAACGTACCGATCAGCGGCGCCAACGTGTTCGGTCCGTTGTAGATCTCCAGGATATCCACTCCGGCTTGTGTGTTGACCGAAGTGAAATCGATGGTCACCACCTGTCCGGCCACCGTAGGACAGTAGGTGTATATGACATTCGCATTGTTCGGGTAGTTGCCGCCGGAACCACCGGGATCATAGACCGTCGTACCACAAGAGGGTGGTGGCGGTGGGGGCGTAGCGCAGGTGATACTTGCTACCCACCCTGCGGCGTTCTGGGAATTGTTCGAGGTGAATTGGAGCGTGATACAGCCGCTGGCATGTGTGCTGGTGAACGCAGGTCCATTCGCAATAGTCGTATTGCCTCCTCCACCGATCGTGCTCACCACTGGAGAACCGGTATCGGGTCCATCGTGGATCGTAATGATGTCCTGGCTCCGAAGATTTATCGCACCAAAATCCAATGTGAGGATATCACCAGGTGTATTAGGGCAATAGGTGATGAAGTAATTCTCATTGTCACTGTAATTGCCTGATGGCCCGCCAGTGTCATACACCGTGGTTCCACAGAACTGCGCATTCAAAACACCCGTGGTCAGTATGAAGCCGATCACGAGTAGGCTTGACGGCCTACCCTGGTGACGGTATTTCATGGCGCTCTTCACTTCGGAGTGGCGTCTATCGGTCCGTTCAGTAGATCGGGACCGGGTTGCCCGATCGACGGATCAAGCGGCCTTGGAACGTCAGTAGCGGAGCTTGGGTTACCAGGCACTTCCCCAGAACCATTAACATTCGTTGGTCCGGTTTCCGGATCGGCTTCAGGAATGGGCCAACCAGTATCAAAGTTGCCGGCATTCAATTCGTTCAAGGTTGCCAGAAGTTCATCCGTTGTGATCTCGGAATTCAAACGAGCCTTGATCAGGTTCCCGTCAATGGCCACCCTGCCTTTCGGATCCAGGTCGTTCACCACTTGGTGCACCAATTTTGCCGTCAGGGGGTCCAGAGATCCGTCCACATGAAGACGGTGGTCGCTGGTCGTGGACTGAGCGGCCAGCAGGACACTGGAACCCAGGCATGCCAGGGTAAAAAGGGTCCTCATGAACAAGGCTTGTACGTTCGGAAGATGCCGGTTGCACATTACGCAATGAAATCTGGTCTCGATTATCGACGAAAGCCTGATACGACCAGTTCAACGTGCAAGTTACATCGATGAGCGACCTGGGTCCAGTTCGATCGAGCAAGCGTTCCGCACAAGGCCTCGTTAACTTCCAGAGATCATCCAATCTCCGGTGCTACCACTTCGTACAGGAGTACAAGCAATCCTAGGCCCCAAGTGGGGCTCGCATGGGTAGGTCCAGTTGGTTGCGCTACGGGACCGGCATGTACATCGGTGCACCGGGACCAATGGGTAGTTCCAGCAGTACCCATATGATCAGCAGCACGCTCCAACCCAGCAGGAAGACCACACTATACGGTAGCATGGTACTGATGACCGTACCGATACCGGCCTTCTTGTCGTAGCGCGCGATGAACGCAACGATCAGGGCGAAGTAGCTCATCATGGGGCTGATGATGTTCGTGACGCTATCACCGACACGGTACGCCATCTGTGTGAATTCGGGCGTATACCCGAGCAACATGAACATGGGTATGAAAACCGGAGCCATGATGGCCCACTTGGCTGAGGCACTGCCCATGACCAGGTTGATCACTGCGGAAACGAGGACGAATGCGAGCATCAATGGAATGGGCCCCAGGTTCAGTGCCTTTAGTCCAGCGGCGCCCTTGATCGCCATGATCAATCCAAGGTTCGTCCAGTTGAAATAGGCCACGAACTGGGCGGCGAAGAACACGAGCACGATATAGGAGCCGAGCGTTTCCATGCTCTTGCTCATGCCCTGCATCACATCACTGTCGTTCTTGAACGTACCGGCACCAATGCCGTAGGCAATACCGGCTATGGCCGCACTTAGGAAGATCATGGCCACTATTCCGCTCATGAACGGGGAATGCAGGATCTCGAACGTGACCGGGTCCCGGAGGAACCCGTCAGCTGGTAGTAATCCCCAAAGGATCCAAGCGGTGAAAAGCAGGATGCCGACGCCCGCGAAACGCAAACCCCGTTTCTCTGCGGCGGTCGCACCGCGCACCTCCTCGGGATTTTCGTCCCCTTCATAGTCTCCCAAACGGGGGATCACGATCTTCTCGGTCACCCAGGTACCAAGGCCTGCGATGATGAAGGTGCTCACGAACATGAAGTAGTAGTTGCAAGCGGGGTTCACCGCATAGCTCTTGTCGATGATGCGGGCCGCTTCCTCGCTCAGTCCAGCGAGCAAAGGGTCGATGGTGCCCAGAAGAAGGTTCGCACTGTATCCGCCGGAAACACCTGCGAAAGCGGCAGCAAGGCCGGCCAAGGGGTGCCTTCCAGCAGCGAGGAATATCACCGCTGCCAAGGGAACGAGCAGCACGTATCCAACTTCACTTGCCGTGTTGGAGATCACACCGGAGAACACGATCACGAACGTGAGCAGCTTCTTGGGAGACGCCAGCACGACGGCACGCAAGGCAGCTGCGATCAATCCGCTTCCTTCGGCGATACCGATGCCCAGCAAGGCGACGAGCACAGTTCCCAGTGGTGCGAAGCCGGTGAAGTTGGTCACCATTTTCGTGAGGATGAGGTGCAGACCCTCCGCGCTCACCAGATTCACTGGCTTCACTTCAGCCCCCGTACCCGGATGTATAACGCTCACGTCGAACTGGGCCACCACCCAGCTCAATAGGACGACCAGCATGGCGAAACCTGCGAACAAGGTGGCCGGATGGGGAAGGAGATTCCCGACGCGTTCAACGAAAGAGAGGAAGCGGTCGACCGCTGAGGTCTTCTTTACTGCTTGTGCCATGGTTCGGTGCACGGATGGTCCGCGCGGCGCCAAAGAAAAGGGAAAAGATGGGGCTTGCCTTATTGGCGGATCAAGCGACCCTGTGCCAATGGGGTACCGTCCTCCGCTACCAACTGTACGGTATAAGCGGCCGGGGCGAGCCCTTCGACGTTGATCGCCACGCGCTGCATCGTTATGCGGTTCGCCACTTTCATGCTACGGACCATACGCCCGGTCGCATCGAAAAGGAAAATACGTGCTCCGTTCGCTGGTACGGACGGGAGTATGATCTCCACCGGGCCTATACTGGGGTTGGGAAACACGGTCAGCGCATCATCTTGCATCGGGAGTTCGTTCGCGTTAGTGCTCAGCGTAAAGGCATCGAAGGTGAATCCGAATCCGAGTGATGGAATGGCATCCGTTACATATAACAGATAGTAGGTTTCTGCTCCCATCCATACCGGTGCGAGCCATCCATCGCCTGTCTCGTCCTCCACTTCATCCAGTGCAGCGCTGCTTAAACCGGTCGTTCCGATCGTTGTAGCCCGACTGCAACGAACCGGCTCGCCGAGATCGTCACACATACCCCACTGACCAACATCAAACGGTCCCCACAGTGCAAAGTCGTAGTTGCCACTTCCTTGCGGACCGGGTGCGATGGTAAGGTCTAGTGCTCCTTGTGGGACACCGTTCGGGGATTCCGAACTGAGCATCACCCATATTCCATGAACCTCTCCGTTAGAGAGGCATCCTTGATCATCAGGT
>JAHEFL010000157.1 GCA_024640205.1 Flavobacteriales bacterium
ATAATACTCAGGACGGTACAGGAAGCAGACGAGATCGGCATCCTGTTCAATGGCGCCGGACTCACGCAGGTCACTAAGCATCGGGCGTTTGTCCCCCCCACGGGTTTCCACGGCCCGGCTTAACTGGCTCAATGCGATGATAGGTACGTCCAATTCCTTCGCAATGCTCTTGATGGACCGGGATATGCTGCTGATCTCCTGCTCGCGATTGCCTCCCCTCACCTCGCCGCCGGCCGTCATGAGCTGGAGGTAATCGATCACGATCAGATCCACCTTGTGCTGACTTTTCAAACGTCGCGCCTTGGCTCGGAACTCGAAAATGTTCAATGCCGGTGTGTCATCGATGTAGATCGGCGCCTTGTCCAATCGGGATATATGTTGGTGAAGGATCTTGAACTCCGACTCCGACAGATCGCCCCTCCTAAGTTTTTCGGAACTGATGCCCGCCTCACTGGCGATCAATCGGGTCACCAACTGGGTACTGCTCATTTCCAAACTGAAAACGGCCACTGCACGTTTGTGCTCCACGGCTATATTCCGCGCCATACTGAGCACGAATGCGGTTTTACCCATCGCGGGGCGGGCGGCGACGATGACCATGTCACTGCGTTGCCACCCAGCGGTAAGCTTATCAAGACGCGCGAATCCCGTCGGAACACCGCTCACCCCATCGCTCTTGTTCTTGGCAAGTTCGATCTGATCGATGGCGCCTTTGATCAGCTCGCTCATCGGCTCGTAATTCCGCTTCAGGTTCCCGCTGGTGATCTGGAACAAGCCATTCTCGGTCCGGTCCAGAAGATCGAATACATCCGCGCTGTCGTCGTAAGCGCTTCGGGTGGTTTCCGCGCTGATCCGGATGAGTTCACGCAGGATGTGCTTTTGGCTGATTATCCTGGCATGGTACTGCACGTTCGCGCTGCTGGCGACCTTGTTCGTCAGTTGACTGATGTAGAAGGACCCACCCACCATGTCCAGTTCACCCCGCTTCTTCAGCTCCTGGGTCACCGTCAGGATGTCAATGGGTTGATCACCACCGAACAATTCCTTTATGGCCGCGAAGATCCTTTGGTGCGCATCCACATAAAAGCTTTCCGGCTGGAGGATATCGATGGCCTCGTTCACGGCATTCCGCTCGAGCATCAAAGCCCCGAGCACCGCCTGCTCCAGTTCAGGTGCCTGGGGTGGCAACTTGCCAGCCTCCATCGCGGTATCCATAAGGGAAGCTGCAGGGCGACGCACAGCACCCCGGGTGCGATCGAGGGGGCGTGAAGTTGGAATTTCGGCCATGAAAAAACTAACGGTGACACTCGTGCGATCCGATATGATCGAGGTCGCGAACGAAGCGGATTGATCAAAAGGAAGGCGGCAAAAGTAGACGCCTTGCTCACGTATGGAAAGGTAATCAGTGAACAATGGTTGACCATAGCATCAACGATCGGCTTGTGAACAGATCATGGCGAATACCTGGAGCCCGCGCTCAGCTTTACCTTGGCAGGATGCGTGATCAACGATCGGCGGTTATACTGGCCTTCCTGATGCTACTTGCGTCCGCTTGCAGGAAGGACAAGGACGAGAGCCCGCCGCGGATCACGATCCTCCAGCCAAGTGAAGGATACGTGCTGAGCATTCCGGACACCATGGTGGTCAGCGTGGAGGTCAGTGATGATATGACCGTGGAGAGCGTGCAGTTCATACTTGCCGATGTGAACGGGGTCCCCATCACCTCCCCGGTAACGGTCGCGGTCAACAGTCCCTCTGCGACCGTGGTTCGCGACCTCATTGTACTGGATGAGCGCATCCCCAGCGGGTCGTACACGCTCACGGTGAGGGCCAGCGATGGAAGCAACGAGCGTAAGGTCTTCCGCTCGATAAATGTACTGGCAGCACCATTGAGACTGCGCGCCCTGTTCATCGCACCCCCTCCGGGCTCTTCCCCGGCCACCATCACACGGATCGACAGCGCTGGGAACCAATCCTTATTGACCGTGATGAATGATATTCATGGAGCTGCGGTCGATGGGTACTCGCAACATGTATTCCTGGCAGGTGGCCTCACCGCCCCTGTGATCGCCTCCCCTACTGCCGCATCCGCCTTTGGCTGGCAAATACCTAACCTGAACGCCATGGGCCTACCCTATTTCAACGGGCCTCGAATGGACCCCGCGGATGGCCGATTGTATTACTCCACCAATGACGGGTTCATCCGGGGTTTCACCGGCGAGGGTGCGCAGACCTTTACGGCGAGCGCGATGGCCGGATATGCCAGTGAGCTGACCTCCATCGTCGGTGATCGTGTGATCAGTATCCAACGGAACCTGGTCCAGGATGACCTTGAACTCGTTGCGCTGGCCCTACTATCGGGTCAGCAGCTGGCTCAATTCCCGCTCGATCTGGATACCGTGCTGGCCATGGACGCACGTACTGATCAGAACCTTCTCCTGTTCGGTAATCGCGACGGCAAAGGCTACATCCTTGATCGCAATGCCTACCAGGGAGCCGAGTTCGAGTTAAGGGTGTTCAACGAAGGACCGATACGCGATGTGGTGCGATCCGACCAGAACACGTGGTTCATGGCTGTTGAAGGAGTTGTAGTGCGTTACCATTATCCCTCCAATACGGTGATACCATTGGCCTCCATCCCTGAGGTTCGGGCCCTTGCAAAGGACGAGGCAACGGGCGTTCTGTATGCGGGTTCAGGAGCTGAAATTCAGATACTGGACCCGACCACGGGTAACATCAATGGGACCATAACCTGTCCCACCGAGGTAGGTTATATCCTCCCGCTCCTGAACCGCTGATCGTCAGGCTTTCGCCTTTTTCTGCGAAGCCTTTCTTGAAGGGGCTTTCATCACCACTCCCATTTCGCAGAACTTCTTGATGCGCCGCTCCACGAGCTTGTCCGGGTCGCTCTTCGACAATTTTGCGAGATGCTTGTTCAACTCGCTTTTCAGCGTCCGAACCGCCTCATCCACATCGGCATGGGCACCACCTATCGGTTCGGGAACGATGCCGTCGATCAGTTTGTTGGCCAGCATATCCTCGGCCGTCAGCTTCAATGCCTTGGCTGCTTGCTCCTTGTAATCCCAGCTGCGCCATAGAATGGAGGAACAGGATTCCGGAGAGATCACGCTGTACCACGTATTCTCCTGCATCAGCACCTTATCCCCTATCCCGATACCCAATGCACCCCCAGAGGCACCTTCGCCTATGACCACGCATATCACGGGCACTTTCAATTGCACCATTTCAAAGAGATTCCTTGCGATCGCCTCACCCTGCCCACGTTCCTCCGCCTCCAGTCCGGGAAAAGCGCCCGGTGTGTCGATCAGCGTGACGACCGGTTTACCGAATTTCTCGGCCAGCTTCATCAATCGCAACGCCTTACGGTATCCTTCCGGGTTCGCCATACCGAAATTCCGGTACTGGCGCATCTTGGTATTGACCCCTTTCTGCTGACCGATGAACATGACCGTCCGGCCATCCATCATTCCGAACCCGCCCACCATGGCCTTGTCATCCTTCACGGTGCGATCGCCGTGAAGTTCCATGAACGTCCCCTCGGTCAAGCCCTGGATATACCGCATGGTATAAGGCCTATCCGGATGCCGGCTGACCTGAACCCGCTCCCACGGCGTGAGTTTCGAGTAGATCTCCTTTCGGGTCTCGCTCAGCTTTCGCTCCAGGTCCTTCAGCGATGCCTTGACATCCACCTCACCCTCGGTCGCCACCTCCTTCAACTTCTCGATCTGCTCCATCAGGTGCTGGACCGGTTTCTCGAATTCGAGGAACGTTTGCATGCTACGGTGTTGAAGGGACGAAGGTAACGGGTAGGATGAACTGGTATTCCATAACGAACTTGCATACGAACAGCGGATACCTTCGCCGCTTCGTATGATCCTCTTCCCACATGCCAAGATCAACCTGGGGTTGAACGTGATCCGTCGACGGGATGATGGGTATCATGAAATACGCACCGTGATGGTCCCGATACCGCTACACGATGCTCTGGAGGCTATCATCGCCCCTGAGCTGCCCGCTGGGCGGATCGAATTCACCAGGACCGGACTGGATATTCCAGGTGAACCTGAACAGGACCTATGTTGGAAAGCGGCCAAGATGATCGCTGGAAAGGATCAATTACCTGGGATCCGACTGCATTTGCACAAAACGATCCCGATGGGTGCTGGCCTCGGCGGGGGGTCCAGCGATGGCGCCCATACCTTGATCCTTCTGAACACGCTCTGTTCCCTGAACATTCCTCCACGACAATTGAAGGAAATGGCTGAACAGCTTGGAAGTGATTGTCCGTTCTTCCTTGAAAAAAAGATCCAGTTGGCAACCGGTACGGGCGGATCCACCCAAACGCTGGACCTCGATCTCAAGGGGTGGTGGTTGTTCCTGGTCTATCCGAACGAGCATATCGGGACCGCTGAGGTTTACCGGAACTGTCAGCCGAGCGGCCAGGGTATCGACCTACGACAAATCCTGGTTTCAAAGCCTGTCCGTGCCTGGCAGGACGTGCTGATCAACGACCTGCAGGACCATGTTGTCGAGACACGACCGCCTGTAGCGCTGGCTCTTGCTACCATCAAAGCGGCGGGAGCCAGCTATGCCGCCATGAGCGGTTCCGGTTCCGCTGTGTTCGGTCTCTTCGACCATGAACCTGTGGTGTCAGGTCTTCCCATCGATCTACGGACCTGGTCCTTAAGACTGTAGCTTCACGGAAGTCGCTCGGTCAATTGCTGCCGCAGCTCCTCATGGTCCACGGGACGTGACAGAATGTTCCCTTGGTGATCCAACAGGATCAGGTTCGGGGTAGCTTTTACGGCATAGGCTTTGGCAGCGAGGGATCCCCAACCGTTCAATTCGGAAAAGCAGGGCCATGGCAGTGCACGTTGCGACACCGTAGCACTGAATTCTTCGATATCACCATCCAGGGCGATCCCGATCACCTGCAACCCGCGACCGCGGAATTCCGAGTACAAGCGTTTAAGGCCGGGCATTTGTTGGTGGCAATGGTCACAGGTGCTCGAGTAATAGAACAGTACGACATAGCTGTTACCCGCCAGCAGGTCGCTAAGGTGGACCGTATCCCTCTTCACCGGATCCGGAAGGAGCACATCCGGCCCTTGCGCACCAATAGCCACCCTGAGTCGGTCCCCAAGCACATCGCGCAACTCATATCCCGTCGCCATCAACGCATCGGGGCCTACCACATAACGATCCACGATGTATTGCGCCACTTCGTCCGGACCATACTGGTCGAACAAACGCAGGAGTATCGACCGCGTGTAACTCCAACACGTCGTATCCGCAGAGGACCATCGAAGGAGCGAATCCACACCGGAATTGAATACTTCCGGCCCGCTGAAAGGAAGTGCCTGCAAGTATGCCATGACCGCTTTCGGATAGATCGAACAACGGACCAAGCGAGGGTCCGACCAATCGAATGCACTCCGGACCGCCATTGCGCCGTCAGGTATGGCCGCTATCAGGTCACGGTCGGCCTTCACGACAAGCGCGAAATAGCTGGTGGGGTCATCCGCTAGAATGGCATCCA
>JAHEFL010000158.1 GCA_024640205.1 Flavobacteriales bacterium
TCCCGGCCAAAGGTTGGTCGATCCTGTTCTGTGCGGTTCCGATCGGACTTTGGCAGATATAGAAATGCTTCGTTTAACCACTGACGCACTGCTTTTTTTATGATCGTGTAGTAGGTCAACCAGTGCCGACCGACCGTATGCCCTTATACACCGCCGCTCGCCGCGTACCCTCCCTCACCAACCTCCCGGCTTCCATAGCTTCCTGCAGGTCCCGGCTTGCCGTGGCGGTCCCAAGTTCCGGGTAAAAGGACAGGTAGTCCTTTCTTCTAAAGCTGCGGCCCACCTGGCCTCGTAGCGGACCGTTACGGAGGAAATTATCCATTCGGTCCAGCGGCCCGCGCTTCGGGTCCGGTGTATCCAGGAGTTCAGCCAGCGCCTCGTCGATGCGTTCAAGAAGGTAGGTGATGAAGCCGCCGCAGTCGCCACGACGGTCGGCATACTCCAACGCTGCATGGTAGGCGGGTCGCCGGTGGTTAATGAACGCCTCCACGGGAAGGTGCTCGAATACGGGCCAATGGTCCATGAGCATCCGCTTTTGCCAGAGCCGCGCCAGGCGACCATTGCCAGCCGTAAACGGCCGCAGGTAGACCAAGCCGAAGTGTAGCACGCAACTCGTGATCATTGGTGGGAAGTCATCCTCCTCGGCGTATTGCAACAGTTCCTGCACCACCGCAGGGAGGTCGTGGGCATTGGCGATCCGCAAGGGTTCCGGATCGCCGTACAACACTTCCATTGGAGCGCTCCTGAAATGACCCGCATCCAGCGCCTGGCCGTGCATGAGCACGGAATGGGCCTGCCTCAGGTCCTGCACCAGGTAGGGGTCCAGGTCTGGCAACAGGTCCAATACACGATGGGTGTTGAGCACTTCCTGCTCGGCCGAACCGCTGGCCTGCCCGGGATGATCCACCAACTCGGCGATGGGTAAGGGCTCCAGTTCTCCACCCTCGATGGCGAGCATGGCATGTACGGTACTCACCCGGTAGGCTTTCGCGAGGGTGGGATCACAGCGTTGCAGATGCCGGGCGTGCACCTCCCCCAGCCGGTGATGGATGGAGGAGAGCAATTGAAGCATCCGGGGGTCGATGCCATAGAATGTGATGGTCCCCAGATCCATTTATAGTATCAAATGATATTAACAAAGATAGGATACGGGGCTGGTCTTTAATTTTTCTTACCCATGAATTCGCATTCCTGCTCAAGGGGTGTGAGTACCTATGGCCCATAGATAAAAGTACCTGATCGGCAGTCACTTATATGTGATCCCGCAGAGCATCTGAAGGTGCTTGATGCACGGCCATGAAGCGAGGCACATGAAATATTCCATGAACACAAGGCCTTGGAAAAGTCTTTTTAGGTACTTTCGCAGCCCGTTTTCGCATACTGAATTGCGGAAACGCCTGACAGCCAAGACGAAAGGACCTCATGCCTACCATCCAACAGCTCATCCGGAAGGGTCGCGAGAACCCCGAGTACAAGAGCAAGTCGGTCGCCCTGACCCGTTGCCCACAACGCCGTGGCGTGTGCACCAAGGTGTACACCACCACCCCGAAGAAGCCGAACTCGGCCCTTCGCAAGGTGGCCAAGGTGCGTTTGGTGAACGGATACGAGGTCATCGCCTACATCGGCGGTGAAGGCCACAACCTCCAGGAACACAGCATCGTGCTCGTTCGCGGTGGTCGTGTGAAGGACCTGCCTGGTGTGAAATACCACATCGTGCGTGGTGTATTGGACACTTCCGGTGTGGAGGGTCGCAACCAGCGTCGCAGCAAGTACGGCACCAAGCGCCCGAAGGCAGGAGCAGCCAAGAAGTAAACGTCACGGATAAGACCCATGCGTAAGAAAGCAGTCAAGCACACGATCCTGCCCGACCCCAAGTTCGGCGATGTGCAGGTGACCAAGTTCGTGAACAACCTGATGTACGAGGGCAAGAAGAGCAAGGCCCTGGACATCTTCTACGCGGCGATGGATATCGTTGCGGAGAAAAGCGGTGAGGAAGGTGTGGAAGTGTTCCGCAAAGCGGTGCACAATGTGACCCCCATGGTGGAGGTACGCAGCCGCCGGGTGGGTGGTGCCAACTTCCAGATCCCGCAGGCCGTGCGCGATGATCGCAAGCGTATGCTGGCGATGAAGTGGCTCATCAGCTACGCCCGCAACCGCAACGAGCGGAGCATGGCCGTCCGTCTGGCGAACGAGATCCTGGCAGCTTCCAAAGAGGAAGGTGCAGCATTCAAGAAAAAGGAGGAAGTCCACAAGATGGCGGAAGCGAACAAGGCGTTCAGCCACTTCCGTTTCTGATCCGACACGAGCAGCGACTACACAAGATGGCCAAAAGGGATCTTAAATACACGCGGAACATCGGCATCATGGCGCACATCGATGCGGGCAAGACGACCACGTCCGAACGCATCTTGTACTACACCGGCCTTGTACACAAGATCGGTGAGGTGCACGATGGTGCCGCCACGATGGATTGGATGGAGCAGGAGCAGGAGCGTGGCATCACGATCACCAGCGCTGCCACCACCACCAGCTGGGCCTACCGCGGGGATACATACAAGATCAACCTGATCGATACGCCAGGTCACGTGGACTTCACCGTGGAGGTGGAGCGCAGCCTGCGTGTATTGGACGGTGCCGTTGCGTTGTTCTGCGCCGTGGGCGGTGTGGAGCCCCAGAGCGAAACGGTATGGCGTCAGGCCAACAAGTACAAGGTGCCCCGTATTGGTTTCGTCAACAAGATGGACCGCAGCGGTGCTGACTTTTTCAATGTGGTACAGCAGATACGCGAGCGCCTCGGGGCGAATCCGGTGCCTTTGCAGGTTCCCATCGGGGCCGAAGCGGACTTCCAGGGTGTGGTGGACCTGATCAACAACCGTGGTATGGTATGGAACGAGTCCGACCAGGGTATGACGTGGTCCGAAGTTCCCATCCCGGACGACCTTGTGGATACCGTGAAGGAGTGGCGCGACAAGCTTATTGAGGCCGTTGCCGAGAGCGACGACAGCCTTATGGAGAAGTACTTCGCCGATCCCGACAGCCTTTCCGAGGCCGAGATCATGGCTGCGATCCGCAAGAGCGCGATCAACATGAGCATTACCCCGATCCTGTGCGGAAGCGCATTCAAGAACAAGGGTGTACAGACCATGTTGGACGCGGTGATGGCTTACCTGCCCAGCCCGAGCGACATCGAGGCGGTCACGGGTATCGATCCACGCACGGATGCGGAAGCGATCCGTCGTCCCGACCCGGACGAGCCGTTCGCTGGTTTGGCCTTCAAGATCGCCACCGACCCGTTCGTGGGCCGTCTGGCATTCTTCCGCGCCTATAGTGGCGTGTTGAACGCCGGTAGCTACGTGCTGAATACACGCAGTGACAAGAAGGAGCGGATCAGCCGCATCTTCCAGATGCACTCCAACAAGCAGAATCCGGTGGAGAAGATCGAAGCCGGTGACATCGGTGCTGCCGTTGGTTTCAAGGACATCCGCACGGGTGACACCCTGTGTGCCGAAGAGCATCCGATCATTCTGGAGAGCATGAGCTTCCCTGAGCCGGTGATCGGCATCGCGGTGGAGCCCAAAACCCAGGCCGATCTGGACAAGATGGGAGCTGCTCTGGCCAAGCTGGCCGAGGAGGACCCGACCTTCAAGGTGCATACGGACGAGGAGACCGGCCAGACCGTGATCAGCGGAATGGGTGAACTGCACCTAGAGATCCTCGTGGACCGCCTGAAGCGCGAGTTCAAGGTGGAATGCAACCAGGGCGCGCCACAGGTGAAGTACAAGGAGGCCATCTCCGGCACCGTGGAGCACAGGGAACTATACAAGAAGCAGACGGGTGGACGCGGAAAGTTCGCCGACATCCATGTGCGTATCGAACCACAGACCGATCCCGCAAAGCTGGGTCTGGAGTTCGTCGACGAGATCAAGGGCGGCGTGATCCCGAAGGAATTCATCCCAGCGGTGCAAAAGGGCTTCGAGGCTTCCTTGAAGAACGGTGTGCTCGCCGGTTATCCGATGGAGACCTTGAAGGTGACCCTGTATGATGGCAGCTTCCATAACGTGGACTCCGACGCGTTGAGCTTCGAGATCTGTGCGAAGAGCGCCTTCCGCAGCGCCATGCCCAAGGCCAAGCCGGTATTGCTCGAACCGATCATGAAGATCGAAGTGATCACGCCGGAAGAGAACATGGGAGATATCGTGGGTGACCTGAACCGTCGTCGCGGTACCATCGAAGGCATGGATGACCGTGCCGGCGCGAAAGCGATCAAAGGCAAGGTGCCTTTGAGCGAAATGTTCGGCTACGTCACCTCCCTGCGTACCATGAGTTCCGGCCGTGCCAGCAGCACCATGGAATTCAGTCACTATGATCCAGCACCGAACAACGTGACCGAGGCCGTACTGGCCAAGGTTCGCGGAAAAGTATCAGCTTAATAAGCAACCAGCGATGACCCAGAAGATCCGCATCAAGCTGCGGTCCTACGATCACAACCTCGTCGACAAGAGCGCCGAGAAGATCGTGAAGACGGTGAAGAGCACGGGCGCCGTGGTCAGTGGACCCATTCCATTGCCCACGCACAAGCGCATATTCACCGTTCTCCGTTCGCCCCACGTGAACAAGAAGGCCCGCGAGCAATTCCAGCTCTGCAGCTACAAGCGCATGATGGACATCTACAGCTCGTCCTCGAAGACGATCGATGCCCTGATGAAGCTGGAACTCCCCAGCGGCGTGGATGTGGAGATCAAAGTCTGACCCGTAGCACGACACAGCCATGAGCGGATTGATCGGAAAAAAGATCGGAATGACCAGCTTGTTCGACGAGGACGGGAATCAGGTCGCGTGCACGGTGGTCGAGGTGACCCCCAACGTCGTCTCGCATGTGAGGACGAAAGAGAAGGACGGTTATGACGCCATCCAACTGGCCGCCATCGAGCGCCGGGAGAAGAACACCCCTGCTGCCCTGATGGGACACTTCAAGAAGGCAGGCACCACCCCGAAAGCAAAAACCCACGAGTTCAAGGAGTTCAAGGAGGAACTGAAGCTCGGCGATGTCCTGGACGTGAACCTCTTCTTCGAAGGTGGTTTCGTTACCGTGACCTCGGACAGCAAGGGCAAGGGATTCCAGGGTGTCGTGAAGCGCCATGGTTTCAGTGGTGTGGGCGAGGCCTCGCACGGTCAGCATGACCGTTCCCGTGCGCCGGGTTCCCTGGGCGGATCCAGCTATCCCAGCCGGGTGTTCAAGGGCATGCGGATGGCAGGCCGCATGGGTGGAAAGAAAGTGACCACCGAGAACCTGCGTGTGGTGAAGATCGACGCGGAGAAGAACCTGTTGTTGCTCAAGGGGACCGTTCCGGGACCCAAGGGTGGAACCGTGATCATTTGGAAGTAAGATGGAACTCGAGATCTTCGGTCAGGACGGCAAGTCCACCGGCAAAAAAGCCAAGCTGAACGACGCGGTCTTCGCGATCGAGCCGAACGACCATGCCATCTGGCTGGACGTGAAGCAGCATCTGGCGAACAAGCGTCAGGGTACCGCCAAGACG